>CAMWMM010000493.1 GCA_947175285.1 uncultured Lachnospiraceae bacterium | reverse complement strand
AAATCCTATGATAACAACAAAGCGCATCATTATTCTTCAACGAACTGTTACTATTTATGTAATAAACATGATAGCATTTGAATAATTTCTTTGTCAAGAAAAATATGAATTATATTATTTTCGGTAAAAATTTTTCATAAAAATGATTCAAATGGAAATAAATATGATATAATACTAATGCGCTATATGGACGTATAGAATATAATACTAAGAAAAGACGTTTTAGGGATAAAAGGAGACTGACAATGGAAAAGAAGAGCAGGGTGTTTGGTAATAATTTGCGATTCTATTTGAAACAGAAAGGGATACAGCCTGAACAACTGGCAGATAAATTGGAGTGTTCTGAATATGAAGTCCAGAAAGTGCTGGATGCGCGTCTCTTTCTTGGCAGACAGGAACGGGAACAGATAGCGGAGGTGCTGGGAGTATCACTGGATACATTATATCAACCTTTGGAAGATATAGATTATGAAAATGCAGGGTGTTTTGAGTGTAGAGGAGAATTTTCTACACCTGAGCATAAAAAAGAAATTTTAGATTTGTTCGATGTTTATTGTGATGTACAAGAAGTTTTAGTAGAGGAAGGAATAAAGCCATCTATTTTTAATTAGATAGATGGCTTTTTCTAGGAGAAAGATATGATTGGAAAGAATGAAGAGATTGTTACGGTCATCCAACAGTTTATTGCGGATAAAAAACGTGAAAAGAATATTGTAAATGAAATCATAAGGGATGATGTATTTGCAGTACTAAAAAGCGAATGCGTCGTTTTATACTTTGCACTGAATGATGATAGAATTGAAGGATGCCACGTAATAAAACCTGTGAATGGCAGGATGGAGCAATTTGTTTTTATTAATACTACGAAAGCAGTGCAGGAGCAGACATGGACAGCCGCTCACGAGTTAGGGCACGTATGGAAAGTGGATCTTTATGTTAAGGAGATATTAAATCAACCAAATTTAAATTCAGAAGCTCTGGTTAATCGTTTTGCTGCGGAGCTGTTGCTCCCTGAAGCTATTTTTGGAAAGGAAGTAGACAATAAATTAAGGGAGTATGGATATGAAGGACCTCGTATGTCTGCGGAAATGATGGTTCGAATGGTAACATATCTGATGAATTATTTTTGTACGCCATATAAAGCTATTATTCGGAGATTTATTGAACTGGGTTATATAGAAGAAAATGCCGAACAGCAATTTTTAAAAGGGTTTGAAGAACAAAAAGAATTATATGAGCGATTAATTGTTGAAAATCAGTATACAAGATTAGAAACTGTTAACAAGGCGTATTCTATTGCAAATATTGAGCAGGATATCAGCATGTTAGAAAAAAATGAAATATATTCCGATAAAAAGATAAGCCGCCTGAGAGAAATGTTTCACTTGAAAGGAACACGGATAGAGGAAAGTGTGAAAACCTATAACTTTGGAGGCTGAATATGGACGAAAAGATAAAGGTGGTAATAGATGCAGATTTTTTTCGGAACATAACGGAGTATGATCGGGGAACAAAATTGTTTTTACAGGTGCTGGATGAGCTAAATATGGAACCGATTATGCATGAATTTGTAGCAGAAACGGAGTTGAAAGGAAATACATATTTACAGAATTTGCTGGACAAAAAAGCGATTTCAGTTATGTATTATAGTGACTATTTGAAGGAAGAGGATAAGGAGGAATATGAGGAGTATTTCTATGAGGCTTTTGAGCGGATAAATCGCTTTGATTTTCCGGAAGGCAGTGATATATATACATATGCAGACCGGGGTGAAAGTCTTGGAGAGATACGTTCGCTTTATATGGCGCAAAAAATGGGATACCAATATTTTATGTCTGATGATGCAGGTGCAAAGTTGTTGGCAAAAGATTCCTTCTTAAAGGAAAAGAAAGTTAAGGTTAGATCTTTATTTGATGTATTTGTTATGTGTAAGGAAAGAGATACGAAGCTTCGGTGGAAAGATATTAATCCTACGGTAAAAAATGCTATGGAGAAGAGACAAGATAAGGTGGAAAAGTTGAAAGAGTTGTATAATTAAAATAAATGAGCTGTCAACGAAAGGACCCCACTATCATGCCAATCACAGCAACCTTTATGCTTCCTCACCCGCCGTTAATTGTTCCTGCAATCGGGAAAGGGGAAGAACGAAAAATCCAAAAAACAATTGACGCATATCATGAAGCTGCGCGCAGAATTGCAGCGTGCCGTCCGGAGACAATTGTCCTCATCTCTCCGCATCAGGTTATGTACGCCGATTATTTCCATATTTCGCCGGAAAAAGGCGCTGACGGGGATTTTGGGCAGTTCCGCGCGCCCGGAGAACAAATGGAGGTTTCTTACGATACCGCTTTTGTAGAGAAACTGTGTGCATTGGCGGATGAAAAAGATTTGCCGGCAGGCACTTTGGGAGAACATGACAGGAAGTTAGACCACGGCACCATGGTTCCCCTGTATTTTGTAAATCAATATTGGACAGATTATCAGCTTGTCAGAATCGGGTTATCAGGACTGCCGCTTACCAGACATTATGAATTGGGGCAGTGCATTCAGGAAACTGCAAATGCGCTGAATCGGAAGGTTGTTATTATTGCTAGCGGGGATTTGTCACACAGGCTGAAAGAAGACGGTCCATATGGATATCGGGAAGAGGGACCTGCATACGATGCCCGTATTATGGATGTAATGGGTAGAGGTGATTTTGGAGAGCTTCTGGAATTTCCCGAGGATTTCTGCGAAAGGGCTGGGGAGTGTGGGCACCGCTCTTTTACGATTATGGCGGGAGCATTAGATAAAATGAAAGTGACTGCCGAAAAACTTTCTTACGAGGGAACGTTCGGAGTCGGGTATGGAATATGCACATATAACGTATGCGAAGACGCCTATGTACAGCTTGCCCGTGAGACAATAGAAGCCTATGTCCGAACGGGGGAAAAGATAAAAGTACCCGATGGACTTCCGCAGGAAATGTATGAGCGTCGGGCGGGAACTTTTGTGTCAATTAAGGAAAACGGAAACCTTCGCGGCTGTATCGGCACGATTCAGGCTGTGCAGGCATCCATAGCGGAAGAAATTATCAATAATGCTATCAGCGCTTCTGCAAGAGACCCGAGGTTTTACCCGATAGAGTCAGAAGAACTGGACAAACTGACAATCAGCGTAGATGTACTTGGAGAGACGGAGCGCATAGATTCTCCGGATGAACTGGATGTAAAACGATACGGTGTCATCGTGACAAAAGGTTATAAACGTGGACTGCTGCTTCCAAACTTAGAGGGTGTAGATACGGTAGAAGAACAGATAGCAATAGCAAAGGATAAGGCGGGTATCAGTGCGAAAGAAGAAGTTGAACTGGAAAGGTTTGAAGTAGTCCGGCATTATTAGGGTGGGGAGATTAGTATGAAAACAGTCTGTCAGGTATGTATGCATCATTGTGCCTTATCCCACGGTCAGATGGGAATCTGCAGAGCAAGAAAAAATGAGAACGGTAAAATTGTATGTGCAAATTATGGGCAGATAACATCCATTGCGCTTGACCCGATTGAGAAAAAGCCGTTGCATATGTTTTATCCAGAAAGCATGATTTTATCCGTTGGAAGTTTCGGCTGTAATTTACGCTGCCCTTTTTGCCAGAACCATGAGATTTCTATGGCAGACAGTGAGGGTATTTATACAATAAAAATGACTCCAAGTATGTTGGTGGATAAGGCATTGGCATATAAAGACGCCGGCAACATCGGAGTGGCATATACTTATAATGAACCGCTGATTGGATGGGAATATGTACGTGATACTGCCCTCTTAGTGAAAGAAGCTGGAATGAAAAATGTGTTGGTGACAAATGGCACGGCGGAACTTTCGATATTAGAAGAACTTTTGCCTTACATTGATGCGATGAATA
>CAMWMM010000492.1 GCA_947175285.1 uncultured Lachnospiraceae bacterium | reverse complement strand
GTATTATAGGGATAGAGGGCTATCTGCAAAAAGACGGGCAGTTCGTAGTAGATAAAAAGAATCAGGCGGTGGCTTTCTTTTCCCAATTAATTTCCGTTTCAAAATCCTATCAGATAGGTGAAGAAATGACAGTTCATTTTTGGGGAAACATTGTTTTGGAGAAACTCTCGGAGGAACTTGCCTTTTGGGCTGACCGTCTGCCGAGAAAACGTTATCATACGGAGCAGATTGTGCTGCGGCATGAGTTGAAAGACAGGCTGTAAGCGTTCATATTGACATGGAGGAAAATTTATGCTATTCAATTCATATATATTTATATTGTTCTTTCTGCCTGTATGCCTGTTAGGATATTACGGCTTAAATCATTTCAAAAAATACAAATTTGCCCAGATGCTTTTGGTAGTGATGTCACTGTGGTTTTATGCTTATTTTCATCTGGCTTATCTTTTTATTATTATAAGCAGTATTCTTCTTAACTATGGCATCTATCTGATTCTGAAAAATACCGCTAAAGCCAATATCCGGAAAATAGCATTATTCTCCGGGATAGCAGTGAATATAGGCGTTTTAATGTATTATAAATACATGGATTTTTTTATCTTAAATATCAATAAGGTTTTTCATAAAGATTACGCGCCGTGGGGGATTCTGCTTCCTTTAGGAATCAGCTTTTTTACTTTTCAGCAAATCTCATTTATTGTTGATACATATAAGGGAGAAGTGGACAACTATAATCTTTTATATTACGCGTCTTTTGTTACGTTCTTCCCTCAGTTAATTGCAGGCCCTATTGTGACACATGATGAACTGGTTCCGCAGTTTTTGGATGAAAAAAGAAAAAGCATTGATTGGGAATATATGGCTCAGGGTATCTATATTTTTGCGCTAGGTCTTGCAAAAAAAGTATTGCTGGCAGATACTTTCGGGAATGCGGTAAACTGGGGATATGAGCATTCGACCGGGTTAGACTCTACGAATGCTTTGGTGGTGATGCTTGCCTATACCATACAAATATATTTTGATTTCAGCGGTTACTGTGATATGGCAATAGGAATCGGCAAGATGTTTCATGTTGATTTGCCAATCAATTTTCACTCCCCTTACAAAGCAGTCACAATAACAGAGTTTTGGGACAGGTGGCATATTACATTAACACGCTTTTTTACCAAATACGTATATATTCCTTTAGGAGGAAGCAGGCGCGGCAGAAACAGAACTTATATCAATATGTTAATTGTTTTTTTGGCTAGTGGTTTCTGGCACGGAGCAAGCTGGAGTTTTGTTTTTTGGGGAATATGTCATGGTATATTTATGATTATTACAAGACACTTTAAAAAGTTTTTTGAAAAGCTTCATCCGGTGATTAATTGGTTTATTACATTTGGATTTGTAAATGTTATGTGGGTCTTTTTCAGAGCCGGTTCATTCAGTGAGGCATTGCGGTTTTTTAAAATCATTGCTTCCTGCAGGTTTGGTGCAGTCGATGCGAATATTCTGTATTGTTTCGATTTGCCTGAGATAACTTTTTTTCTGGGGAAAATATTAACAGAGTCCGTATATATGTACCTTATCATCACAGTTTTCTTTGTGATGTCTATGGTAATTATATTGTGCTGTAAAAATGCGTATGAAAAGATGAATGAATTTAAGCCTTCTGCACTCAGAATGGCGGCGGCAGCGTTTCTAATGCTTTTGTGTATTTGCAGTTTCAGCGGTATCAGTACCTTTTTATATTTCAATTTTTAGGAGAGTAAAATCATGCAGACCAGTTATAAAAAATGGGTCATTTCCTTTCTGATTGTTTTTTGTATCATGCTGTTAGGAACAGGTGCTTTAACGGTAATTATCGACCCGTGTTTTCATTATCATAAACCTTTGAAGAATATACAATATCCAATGTCTAATCAGAGATATATAAATAATGGCATTATCAAAAATTTTGATTATGATGCAATGATTATAGGCACATCAATGACGGAAAATTTTAAAGTCTCAGAGTTTAACGAACTTTTTGGCGTAAATTCCATTAAAGTGCCTTTCCCTGCCGCCACATATAGGGAAATCAATGACAATGTAATGACTGCGGCTGCGTATAATCCGAACCTGAAAGCGGTTTTGCGGTGCCTGGATTATAATAAAATACTGACTACGGCAGATGCAATGTCTTATGCGGCAGAGGATTATCCGGAATATTTATATGATGACATTCTTTACAATGACATAAAGTATATTTACAATAAAGCGATACTGTTTGATGAAACATTAGATGTTATTCAATATACTATAAACGGAGGGACAACACCGGATTTTGACAGTTATGCCAGTTGGGGAGATTATGATATCTATGGAAAGGATGCTCTCATTGCCGGGTATGAAAGACCGGAAAAAAGCGATGAGATACTTGAACTGACTGATGAGGATTATCAGAATATTACGGAGAATATCACACAGAACATAATACAGGCAGCAAAAGAGCATCCGGAAATAGAGTTTTATTTATATTTTTCTCCATACAGTATTTATTATTGGGACATGCTGAATCAGGAAGGAAATATAGAGCGGAATTTAGATGCGGAAAAATATATTATAGAACTATTGCTGCCATATGATAATATCCACCTCTTTTCCTTTTTTACAAATGATGAACTGATTTGCGGATTAGATAATTATAAAGATATTTGGCATTATGGTAAAGAGATTAATTCTCAAATCCTGATTTGGATAAAAGAGGGAGAATATGAGATAACGGAAGCAAACTATGAAAATTATTGCGGGCAAATGAGAGAGTTTTATATGAATTATGATTATGATAGTTTGTTTGAATAGATAACTTTACTTGGAAAACAATTCAATATGTTATATAATAAAAAACGTAAGCCTAACGGCTAACGTTACAAGAATTGCGTTGCAATTCTTGATGAAATATTGACAACAGAGAATGGAGAACGTTATGGCACTATTCCAAATTGGAAACGATAAACTTACCATACAAGTTGACAGTATGGGAGCAGAACTGAAATCATTGAAAAAGATTGCCACGGGGGAAGAGTTTATGTGGGACGGGAATCCGCTTTTTTGGAAACGGACTTCCCCGGTATTATTCCCCTTGGTAGGCGCAGTAAAAAACGGTGAATACCGTTCGGGCGGACAGTGCTATCAGATGGGGCAGCACGGTATTGCCAGAGACATGGAATTTAAGTTGAAAAGTCAGACAAACCGTGAAATATGGTTTTCTTTGGAATCTACAAAAGAAACTTTAGCCATATATCCGTATCCGTTTTTATTAGAACTCGGATATGAACTAATGGAGAATGTGCTTGCCGTGAAATGGAAAGTAACCAATCCGTCTGATAAAGAAATGTATTTTTCCATTGGCGGACATCCGGCATTCCGTTGTCCGATTGTGGAAGACACGAAACAGACGCATTACCGTATTCGATTTGATACGAAAGAAGAAGTGGTTGCGGGCATTTTGCAGGATGGTTTGATGAGCGATAAAAGGGAAAGCTATTCCTTGGAAAACGGCGAACTGCAGATTACGGAGCATTTATTTGACAAGGATGCGCTTGTAATTGAAGAAAATCAGGCTCATCAGGTTTCTTTGGTGAAACCTGACGGACAAGCATACCTGACGGTAGAATTTGACGCGCCGCTTTTTGGTATCTGGTCGCCGCCGGGCAAAAATGCACCTTTTATCTGTATTGAGCCATGGTACGGCAGATGTGATGCCATAGATTTTGCGGGCACATGGGAAGAACGGAAATGGGGACAGCATCTGGATGCAGGAGAGGTTTTTGAAGCATCCTACCGGATACTGGTTTAGAAAGGAGATAAGGTTTAGAAATGGAACCGATTGTACAGTGCATGGGGCTTACGAAATCATATGGCGGTAAGCTGGCATTAAATCAAATTTTTTTGAATTTGGAGCGTGGTAAAATTAT
>CAMWMM010000491.1 GCA_947175285.1 uncultured Lachnospiraceae bacterium | reverse complement strand
CTTAAAAGGAATTTATTTATTGATAGTATTCCTGATGGCTTTGTTTGGCATAGAAACTATAATGAATCAGGGCAATACGGATATGACAATGGAAATGAGACAGGCTGAGTTTCCGATTGTTACCATGCAAATAGATGACTATCCGGTTAATCGGCTGCATGGTTATGCAGACAGCATGAATATCAGCTATGTAAGGGATACTTTATTGCCAATCGGAGAGGATAGAAAAGTATCTTTTAGTATTGATACTTATGAAAATGAGATTGAGAATATATATTTTGAAGTAAGGAGTATGAATGGGGAACGTCTGGTGGAGAACACCGAAGTTGAAGAGTTTGAAGAAAAAGCGAACCGGATTCAATGTGAAATTACGCTCAAGGACTTAATCAGTGCCAATGAAGAGTATATGTTTATATTGTTTTTGACACCGAAAGAAAAAAATACCATTTGTTATTATACGAGAATAGTACAGTCTGAAGAAATGAATATTCGAGAGAAACTTGAATATGTTTTAGATTTTCATAACCGTACATTTAATCGGGAAGAGGCAGCGGAACTGACAAAATATCTGGAATCCAATGCGGAGGGAGATAATTCAACACTTCATAAAGTAACTATACACAGCAGTTTTCAACAGGTGACTTGGGGGGATTTAGAGGTAGAGCGAATTACGGAGCCTGTGGTTGATATTAAAGAGTTGGAAGAACGGACAGGTTCTTTTCGGTTGGAATACATGGTAATGACGCGAAACGGCAGGGAAAAGACTTATTATCAGGTAAAAGAATATTACCGGATTCGGTATACACCTGAGCGTATGTATCTTTTGGATTTTGACAGAGAGATGACACAGATTTTTGATGAGGAGGCGGATGTTTTTACCAACGACAAAATAATGCTCGGTATTGTCGATAAGCAGGTGGAAATGGAAGAGAGTGACGGTGGAAACGTTATCGCTTTTATCAGTTCTAATAAACTCTATAGCTATAATGTAACAGACCATAAATTGGCGCGGCTTTTTTCCTTTTATGAAGATGATGTTACGGATATAAGAAGCAGCTATACACGTCATAAAATAAAGATACTAAATGTAGATGAAGGCGGTAATGTAGTATTTATCGTATATGGTTATATGAACAGAGGGAAGCATGAAGGGGAAGTCGGCGTTGCGGGTTATCTCTATAATGGTATGACAAATACGGTTGAAGAATTAATCTATATTCCTTATGATAAATCGTACGAATTACTTAAAAATGACATTGACCAGCTTGCTTATCTCAGTAAGTCCGGCATTTGTTATCTGATGCTGGAGGGGAATGTTTATGCCATTGATTTGGAGTCAAATAACTATATGGTTATTGTGTCAGGATTGATGGAAGATAATTTTAAAGTGTCAAAATCAAATCAGATGCTCGTATGGCAGGAGGGTGATGACAAGTATCACTGTACTACTCTGAAGGTATTGAATTTAGGCATGGAGACTGAGACGAATATTAATGCAGGAAACGGAGAGTATATTTCGCTGCTTGGATTTATGGGAGAGGATTTAATTTATGGGCTTGCCAGACAGCAGGATATTCAAAATGACAGTACCGGCAGCACCGTATTTCCGATGTACAGCCTGAAAATACAGGATGATACCGGTAAGCTGTTGAAAACATATCGCGAACAGGATATTTATGTAGTAGACAGTGAGATTACGGATAATCAAATTTTGCTCTCAAGAGTAGCTTGGGATGAAGAAACCGAAAGTTATCTTCCTGCAAGCGACGACCAGATTATGAGTACGGAAAAAGTCTCCGGAGGAACGAACAACATAAGCAGTGTAGTAATCGAGAAATACGAAACGGTATCGCAAATTGTTGTGAAAGAAGATATTGATGCGAAAACATTAATGCGGCTGACTCCTAAAGAAGTAATTTTTGAGGGGAATCGTGAACTTGCGTTGCAGGAGAGTAACATTACGCAGAAAAGATATTATGTCTATGGTAAAAACGGTATGGAGGGAATTTTCTCCAATCCCGGCAAAGCGGTGATTTATGCCTATGAAAATGTAGGAGTAGTTGTTGATGATGAGGGAAAGTACATCTGGAAGAGAACAGCCCGCAGCACCAGAAATCAGATTATGGCGATAGAGGGAGAGCAGGTAACAGAGCAAAATACGTGTCTTTCCGTATGCTTGAATACCATTTTGAAGTTTGAGAATGTATCAAGACGTACAGAGTATCTTTTAGGACAGGGTAAAAGTGTTTCCTCTATATTGGAAGCAAATATGGAAAACGTGCAGGTGCTGGATTTATCGGGATGCAGTCTGGATGCTGTTTTGTATTATGTGAATATGGATATTCCGGTGCTTGCAACGCTCCAAGATGGTACAGCCGTATTGATTGTGGGCTTTAATGAGTTTAATATAGTGGTCATGGATCCATTGACCGGAACGGTCTATAAGAAAGGAATGAATGATTCAACGGAGTGGTTTGAGGCAAATGGAAACTGTTTTTTGACCTATATAAAGAATACGCAGGAATAATTAGCGAAGTTTTCGGGCAGGAAAGGTAAATGTATGGAAATACATAATATACCGCCTCTTTATGATGAAAAGGCAGAAATTTTGATATTGGGTTCTTTTCCCAGTGTAAAATCCAGAGAGGGACAATTTTTTTATCATCATCCGCAAAACCGTTTTTGGAAAGTGATGGCTGCTGTTTTCGGTTGCGGAATCCCTGAAACGATAGAAGAGAAAAAACAGATGATATTATCTCATCATACTGCGATGTGGGATGTCATTGCCAGATGTGATATCGTTGGTTCCAGTGACAGTTCGATTAAAAATGTGGTGCCGAATGATATCGGCAAATTGTTAAAAGAGACAGAGATAAAAAGAATTTATACAAATGGCGGTACGGCACACAAATACTATCAAAAGTATATACATAAAATAATAGAAAAAGAGGATATCGTACTGCCATCTACCAGTCCTGCCAATGCGACATGGTCACTGGAAAGACTGATTGAGGCGTGGAGAGAGAAATTGATATGGGAAAAATAGTCGGATATTTTAGAAAAATCGGATGGAAACGTTTTGTCGTAATGGCAATTGGAAATGTGTTTCTGGGTATGGGCATCAGTATCTTTAAATTTGCCTGACGTGGAACGGACCCCTACAGCGGGATGGTAATGGGGCTTTCCGATGTAGTGGGAATGTCATATGCCAATTTTTTGATTTTGATTAATGTTTTTGTTTTTCTGTTAGAACTATCTTTTGGCAGGGAATTTATCGGTGCGGGAACAATCGTAAATGCGATTTTTCTGGGTTATATTACAACTTTTTTCTTTGAGCTGTGGCTGCATTTTTTTGCGCTTCCGACAGTATTGGTTGCAAAGATATTAGTCATGTTAGTAGGAACGGTTGTGACCGGCTTTGGCGTTTCCATGTATCAGACCCCAAACGCAGGGGTTTCGCCATATGACAGTTTATCTGTGATTATGGCGAAAAGAATCCCCAAAATATCTTATTTCTGGCATCGTATTTTTACGGATGCCGTATGCGCATTTGTTTGTTTTCTTTCCGGCGGTATTGTTGGGCTTGGTACTTTGGTATCGGCACTGGGCTTAGGACCTGTTATTGACTTTTTTAATATTCATTTTACCCGGAAACTGTTCGGGGAGGATGAGGATATTTTGTAAAAGTATATCAATATTTCATTTTGTAATTTGAAGTAATGAAATAACATTTTGTATTATTTCTTGCATGATTTTTTGCTGCTCATAAGAAAGCGAAAGCAATTGGTGGTATATATCTAAAGGAATATTAGAGGAAGTACTTTCCAAATATTCCATATTTTCCAGTAATGTACTTATAGGAATATCAAGACCTTTTGCTATTCGGTAAATGCTCTCGATTGTAGCGTTTTTTTCACCACGTTCAAGCTGACCAATATAGGTTGGATGAA
>CAMWMM010000490.1 GCA_947175285.1 uncultured Lachnospiraceae bacterium | reverse complement strand
ACGTTCTGTTATGAGGAGAACGAAAATATCTTGGAGAATTTTACACTGCATGTGAGACCGGGGGAGACTATCGCTTTGGTGGGACCTACGGGGGCAGGAAAAACTACCGTAATCAATATGCTGACCCGGTTTTATGATGTCAAGGAAGGCAGTGTCAGGATTGATGGTGTGGATGTACGGGATGCCGGCTTGTATTCCCTGCGTTCTGAAGTAGGTGTGCTGATGCAGGATCCGTTTATTTTCAAGGGTACTGTTTTGGACAATATTCGCTACGGGAGATGGGATGCTACGGACGAGGAATGCAAAGAGGCGGCACGGAAGATTTTTGCGGATAAGTTTATCAGGCGGTTAAGCGGTGGGTATGAACATATGTTGGAAGAACGGGGCGGCAGTCTGTCTGCGGGAGAGAAGCAACTGATTAGCTTCGCCAGAATCATCCTGAAAAATCCTTTCATTGTGATTTTGGATGAAGCTACCAGCGCCATCGACACGGAGACGGAGCTGCTGATTCAGAAAGCGTTGGAGACTTTGCTTAAAGACAAGACGGCTTTTGTTGTGGCGCACCGCCTGTCTACCATCCGGAATGCGGACCGCATTCTCTATATCAGCAATAAAGGGATTGCGGAAGAGGGAACCCATGAGGAATTAATGGCAAAAAGAGGACTTTATTACGAATTGGCAAGCTGTTCATAGAATAAAAATTCTTTTGGAGTGTTGAGAAATAATATGCAAAAATATTTCATAAACTATATATAAGAATAACAGGAAACAGCACACATATGATTTTTCATGAGTGTGCTTTCATTATTTATGTTAAATTATATTTGGGCATTTATGATTTTAATCGGAGTAGTTTTCGGTGCATTTACCGGAAATATGGAAGCGGTATCGAAAGCAGCGCTGGATTCGGCGGGTGAAGCCGTATCTTTATGCATTACCATGATTGGCGTTATGGCTTTATGGGTAGGATTAATGGAGATTGCACAGAAGTCGGGACTGATTGAGAAGATGACAAAAGGACTTTCTCCTTTTATTACTTTTCTGTTTCCGAAGATTCCGCGTAATCATCCAGCAAGGGGATACATTTCCACGAATTTGATTGCCAATATTTTAGGACTCGGATGGGCATGTACGCCGGCAGGATTAAAGGCGATGGAGGAACTTGCAAAATTAGAGGCGGAACGGGGAAATCCGGAATACCTTCCTGATACGTTTTTTGGTTCAAAAGAGCGGAAGGCATCAAAAGAAATGTGTGATTTTTTGATTTTGAATATTTCTTCATTGCAGTTGATTCCGGTCAATATGATTGTATACAGGCAGCAGTACGGCAGCGTAAATCCGACAGCAGTGATTGCACCGGCGATTGTGGCGACGTTTATAAGCACGGCGGTGGCGGTGGTGTTTTGTAAGGTGAAGGGCTTAAGGGGAAAATGAAAATAATGATACGTAGTAATGGCAGTTAGTTTATTGATTTGGCTGCCATTAGTAGTTGTATGCGTTTGAAGCTTCATGGTATAATATAAATGAGGTGAGTGGAGATGATACTATATGTAGAAAATAATCAAAGTATAATATATAGTAAAGTGAATAGCCCTAAATTTAATAAACGAGAAGAGTGGCAATATAAAAAAACGCTTGTTGATGGAAAAGAGATAGAGTTTTGCTATTCTTATAGATTTCAGGATCCGCTATCGCATGATATGTTTTCTGATATATTTGGAAGTAGTAGAGGTTTTTATATATATTTCCAGTTAGATTCTCAGTGGTATAAAATGGATGCTATTCAAGAGATTAATTATCTTGGGGAAGTATATATGGATGTACTAGAATATATAAATAAGAAAGGTACTTTTACTACAGATAGAATGAATAAACGGTTAGATGGAGTAGAAGAGTTGGATATAGCACAGATTGAGTTGCTTTCTGAAAATTTGGTGCGTATTATGAAAAGAATTAATGATTATAATCCATATATTGAGGCACAAGTGAGGGATGGAAAATTGTTGCTTATAAATAAGATAAAAGGAGAATATGTTATAGGAAACAGCAATTAGTAACAGAGAGGTATAGAAAATGTGGATTGGTAAGCAATAGCTATGGGATATAATAGAACTGGAGATAATATTTTATATGACATCAATTGAACAAGGTTGTATTGATATTTGGATAGACGACATAGTTCCGTGTTTAAAAGATACACAGACTGGTGAAATTAAGGAAACAGTAGTATTTAAAATAGAGAGCCGTGCGTACCTGAAGAAATTCCTGAAAAGTAATAGCTGGCATATTAATTGGAATGAAATACCTCAAAATGTTGAAGTGTATGCATTGGCATTAAAGGATGACAACACAATTCAGGGGTTAGTTGGAATTAAAAATGACAAAGATTCCCATGCAGTATATTTGGGAATGCTTTATCAATATCAATTCTTTATTGATGAAGAACAGGCAGAAGAGTTATTAGAGGTGTATCATTATGAATGGAACGAAACCTAAATTTATGGAAAATATGGTGGTTGCCCCAGGTTATTATGAACAGCCTGATCCGTATGCTAATGCGCCTTCTTGTCATGTGAATTTACTTGAACTTTCGAGATATGCAAAGCAATGTGGAAAAAAGCTGGTTGAACTTACGCAGGAAGAAGTGAGAAATTTCTCAATCTGATATTTTAAATACAGTAGTTGTTAATTAAAATAATTTTTGGAGGAATATTATTTAGCTGCCAGTGTCTCGAAATTTGCATATGGAGGGGATAAATATTCCTTATTTTGATAATAATGAAAGGCGTTTCATATATTGATTGAAATGCTTTTCTCATTCATATAGTAATAATTTAAAGGAAAAGGATTTTGAAAATGAAAGTATTGTATTTGTGGGTACTTAATCATCGGATGTTTGGATGCCGGGAATTTAATTTTAGCGAAGAATATCAGTTTAGTTTTAATTATGAGAAAAAAAGCTTAGAATGTAATCGAAACTATGATTATCCATCAAAACTTTATAACACTAAAAACGTAGAACTTATATCATATATAATTGGAGATAATGGTGATGGAAAAACAACTCTGTTGAAATTATTAATGGAGATTCTCCCTTATAAAGGAGGTATCATTGTTAACGATGAAAAAAATTATTTAAAGTGTATTTATGTTTTAGAGGAAGAGGAAAATAGCAATATTTATATTTATTCTACTTTGGATAAGATTGAAGTAAAAGCATCAGAAGATATAGTTCTAAGAAATTGTAGGGATAATATTATAACAAGAATGGCATACAATAGAGGGAAATTTTTTGTTTGCCAGGAGATGAAAGATACAGCGGTTATATTTCATTCAAATGTTTTTGATAGAGATAGATACAATGATCAAATGGTATTTTATGGTGTAGAAGATATTTCTTTTAATGGGCTTTTGAATAAAGATTTTGAGTATCGAACTACGGATTTGAAATCTGGTGCGAAAACGCAGTTAAGGATTTTTCTGGACTCAGAAATGATGCGGCAGATTAAGTTTATTTCGGAAAATGGCGATAGAAATTTGAAAGAATGGATTCCCTTTTCTTTACCAAAAAGATTATATATATATTTTAAAAATGAAGATGAAATACTAGGCTCTTTATATCAATATGATAATTTAAAAGATGATATAGACTATGAGAGTTCATTTTATGAATATGATAGTGACGTTGAATTAAGTTCACAAGACTTGGATTCATTAAGAAAAAAATTAGCTAATATATGCAGAAATATCATGAAGCAATACGATAAGTTATATAAGGAGTCATCAATAGAATTTCAATACCTGCTATATAAGGGAATATTAATGTCATGTATAAGGCTTTTATTTCCTGAGACAGTGGGACAGGGAACAACTAAAAAATTTAAAAAATTGATTTCAAATTTAAGAAAATTTTTGAGAAATTCTAATTTTGATTCAAGTGTTGATTTTATAGAAAAATTGATTGAGTTAGCAGATATAGGA
>CAMWMM010000489.1 GCA_947175285.1 uncultured Lachnospiraceae bacterium | reverse complement strand
ATGCAAAAATAAAAGAGGAAATCTGGCAGCCCGGAGATACAATATATTATAAGCAAGGTGTCACAGACCCGGATTACTGTGTATTGAAATTTACAGCACAAAAGGGGAGACGTTATCGCGATTTAAAATCGGAAAGCTTTGATTGGAGTAACTAATATAATAAATTTGCCCCGGAATATGACCCGGAGCAAATTCAATACGCCTTAAATAATACTAATTATTAATGCTTCCAATCGCCATGCGGTCCTCCTCCCATCATGTCCCCCATGGAACCCATAGCCGAAATCGCCAATCCGTCTCCGTCTATCAGTGCTGAAGCATTCTCCATCTGTCCATCGGACGTAGACGGAATGCTGCCGTCTAACTGTCTGCTGACACTTTCCACCCGCAGAAGACAAAACTCTTTTAAAGTAGAAACCCCTTCCTTAAATTCATCATACGTACAGAATTTAGTCGGGTCTTTTTCCACGTAAGGCTCAATCATCGCTTCTAAGGAATCTATCATTTCGGAAAAATAACCGCTATCAAAATATTCCGAAATAAACTCTGCAAAGTATTGATGATACATCTGCGTATACTCTTCATTTTCAAATATCCATGAGAGCATCGGTCTGGAATCCAGCGTTCCGCCGGACACCGGTGTATCAATCGGATAGTTAATAAGGGATGTTGCATCGGATTCAGACATAAATCCTCCAAATGCAAGGTTATAATCCCATGGAATCATAGATAATTGACCGTTTTCCTCATACAAATAATAATTATGAATCATGGAACCTGTGTAACTGTCAAAGTTTACAACAAAGTTATGAACAACAAAATACCGGATAACTTCATCAACATTTACAATATTCTCAATATTTTCGTTCTCATTTAACTGCTTTAAGGAAGCAATAAGACGTTTTTTATCACTGACCGAAATTATTGTCTTTGCATTTTCAAAAATATTGGAATAACTATCGTATTCATCGTCTGTATAAATAAGTGAAACATCACTGCTGCCCATCGCGTCATTCATACCGCCGCCCATTTCTTTTTTATCGCCAGGGGATCCGGGCATAAATCCATCCTGCCGCTGCCCAAACTCCTTCCGATCTCCTTGCATTGGAGGCTCAAATTCCCCACGTTCACCCTGCTTCGGCGGCTCAAATTCCCCACGCTCACCTTGCATCGGCGGTTCAAATTCTTCACCCTCACCCTGTTTCGGCAACTCGAAATCAAATTCTCCTATATCAAAATCTCTACCGTTTCCACGGCCGCCGCCCATCGTCATACTGTCCGGCTTATATAAAGCGCCATAATCATTCCCGTAATTGCGTTTCAGAAAAGCATCTTCCACGCCCTCTACCGCAAGGTATAATCCCCAGTCCTCTCCATTTACCGTAATATAGGTATAACTGCAAAGCGGCGTATCCACACCATAGGCGTTCATCAGCTGATAAGTCAAATAATCTTTCATATAAGTATTATCCTGAATAATATTATTAAGACAAAGTTTATCCAACCCATAATACGTATTTGCTCCATCATAATGGTCGAACTCAATTTTAAAACTATATCGGTTATTACCATAGCTTTCAACCTGTGAAAGAGAAGTATTCCCCTTTGCCCGGATTGCTACATTCTTGTATGCGTCGCCATCTATTATTACCGTACAGGTTTCATATTCTTCATTACTGCAGTTTTCCAAAAAAGCATCCCAGTCATCCATCACAATATCTATCGTATGAACCATAGAAGTACGAAACAATCTTGACTCATATCCTCTGACAGTGTTGCTTACTGCCAAGACACCCAATTTACCGGCATTCATAAAAAGAACTGTGACAATCAATACACAGACAAGCGCTCCTGCACAAATACGGTCAATGTGCTTACTCGTTGACATGGCATACCTCCTTTAACCCATATAATCACCATTATAGCTGACTAACACAGCGCTGTTTACGCCATTCATCTCGGAAAGTGTGTTAATAAAGTCCGTATTATCATCTTTCATACGAACTTCCAGATTTAATTCAATAACGCCTTTTCTTGCCGTTTTACTCTTGACTACAACACGCTTTACCTGTCCTTCCAGAAACGCTTTCGCTTTTGTCTCACTTTCATGATCCGTACAGCTGATAACAACGATATAAGGATTCGCATGCGACTTCTGGTTTACAAATACCAAAAGGAAAATACCAATCAAAACACTGCCGATAACAGCTAACGGAATCAACCCTGCTGCCAAAACAATTCCCACTGCAATAGACCAAAAAAGGAACGCAATATCCAGCGGTTCTTTAATTGCCGTACGAAAACGCACAATCGACAAAGCGCCGACCATACCAAGAGAAAGAACAACATTAGATGTTACCGCCAGAATAACCAGTGTCGTAATCATCGTAAGCGCAACTAATGTCACTGCAAAACTGGACGAATACATTACACCTGAAAACGTCTTTTTGTAAATTAAAAAGATAAAGAGTCCGATCCCGAACGCCAGCAGTAATGCTAACAGCATATCCAAAATACTGATACTTGTAATATTATTAAGAAAATTAGATTTAAAAATGTCTTGAAAAGTCATAATATTATTCTCCATTCTTTTTATTATCTATCCCGAAACTGCCTGAATTAGTCATATGCCCGGCATGCCGCATATTTTGAAAAAGCAATCGTATGACAGTCTCTTAATTGTATTGCATCACGGATGATATCCGGCAGCCAGTTATCCCATTTTACTTCCAGAATAATGGGTGAGTCCTCAACGGGAACCGTAGGACATCGAACATCCAGAAAATCCGTGCAAAAAAGCCCGCTCCGGATATTATAGTCTATCGTCACTCTGACATTACCGGGGGCATATATGTAAGGTTCTCTCGTATAATCCACAATTGTCTTTGGACGCAGCCCTTCTATTGTCATTTTCATATACAATTCCTGTACAAGAGGATTTTCATGCCTTATCATCCAATCGTAACAGCCGCTTATGATTGCCTGTGCCTCTTCACTTGTTAAAAATGCGCTCTCTTTAGTTCCGAGATTTCCTCTCTTGCTTTTCTTTTCTAAATGGATAAGGGAAGCATCTTCATTATAGTATCGCATACGAAACTTTTCCCGTATATTGACACCATCCAGCTTTTCGCGAAGTGCCTTATCCGCCAGATTGTCAAAATACAGACTCCTGATTTCATATTTTCCATTAACCGCATGCTCGTCCGGCTGCATGACAGCTTGTAACCTGTGGCGAAGCGTAATCATATCCGATACATTTATCTCATGCTTCCATTCATGTCGAAAAACCATGTTGCCGCTCCTTTCCTTCGTACTTGCGCAGTTTCTGCATTTCGCTATCCTATCGTATGATAAAAATTTGGTAAGTTTGTGTATATTTTATGAAAATTTTGTGTACGGGAGAAATACTAAAAAGACTCACCTGCGGATAAATTTCCACTGATGAGTCTTTTATAATTTTCTTTAGCTTAATTCTTTGTCCGTATTTTACCCGGATACTTTTCTTTAGGATGATAGTCCGCTATTCCTCGTCTTCCCCTTCTTCGGGTTTTTCCGGTTTTTCTGTTGGCTTTTCCTCTCCTCCGGTTGTACTACCACTTCCGCTGCTTCCTTTCTTATCACCACCAGAATTTGCATTGGCTATGGCAGCCGCTTCTTTTTCTTTTGCCTCCAAAACCGCTGCCTTTGCTTCCTGCTCAGCGTTTTCAAACTCTTTCATTTCTTCCTCAAAGGACTCAGCGGCAGCTTCTGTCGAAGATACGGACACGCCGATTGTATTAGACGTTACCGCTTTGCCGGAAGCATCTTCTACCTGACCGTCTGCAGCGACTTTATAAGCAGTTACGCCAGCGAGAGAAGCCAAATCAACAGACGCTGCTCCTGACGCGTAAGCATTACTAATCTGCTTTTTAATGGCTTCACCAGACCCTGCTGTCACATCCTTTACAATAATAGAGTTCTCGTCAAGTACCATTTTTGTCCGCTGGCT
>CAMWMM010000488.1 GCA_947175285.1 uncultured Lachnospiraceae bacterium | reverse complement strand
CGCATAAGGAGACAAAAAACACTTATTATAAGCTGCTTGACAATGAAGAAGTCATTAATAAAATATTGACGGAATTTGGTTTAGATGTTAATAAATCCCATATTGTAAACGGACATGTTCCGGTAGAGTTAAAGAAAGGCGAATCACCGATTAAATGCGGCGGCAAACTGTTGATTATAGACGGCGGCTTTTCCAAGGCTTATCAGGATAAGACCGGTATTGCCGGTTATACATTGGTAGCGAATTCTTACGGTATGCGTTTAGTTGCGCATGAGCCGTTTGAATCAACGGAATCGGCAATTATTAATGAGTCTGACATTTTTTCAGATTCGATTATTCTGGAAACAAGCACAATGCGTCAGAAAATTGCGGATACGGATATCGGTGCGGAACTGCGGGAGAGCATTCATCAGCTCGAGGAATTACTGCGGGCTTATCGGGATGGTACGATTATTGAAAAAATGTAAAAATGTAAAAATGTGAGAAAGATTTGCCTTACAAATCTTTCTCACATAAAAGAATCATGCTTAGCGATTCTTAGTAGTGTTGGCGCTTGTAGAACGGTTTCTGGTGCTTGTGTTATTTAAGCTTGTGCTGTTCGAGTTTGTGTTGTTCAATTTTGTACTGTTTAAGCTGGTATTGCGGTCTTTGGTGCTTGTGCTGTTCATACTTGTGCCGCTTTGTGTTGTGTTTGTAGCAGTTGTGTTATCATTGTTGTCATTATTGGTTACGTCGTCTACTACACTTGCAGCACCGTCTGCAACATCATCAACTGCATTTCCAACAGCGTTTCCGGCATCGTCTATAGCATCGCCGATTGCATTTCCGGCATCTCCGACAACGGAATCATTACCGTTTGTATCATTGTTACCAGTTGTTGCGGAATTGACATTATTGTTATTATCATTTCCGGTGTTTGCTGCAGTACCGGCATTTGCATTGTCTGTGGTGTTTGTTGTGTCAGCATTGCCTGTCATTCCATTGTCGTTCTTACCGCAGGCAGTCATCATGGACATTGTTAATACCATAAGAGAAGCAAATAGAAATGTTTTTATTTTTCTCATGATTTCACTCCTTTACTATATTTATAATAAAACAGAAATTGTGCAACTTTCTGTTCCTATGTTATTATGTCTGATAGAAAATAAAATATTCGCGGCCAAGATGAAGGAGAACAGTTATTAAATGGAATTTCGACCTTGTATTGATATTCATAACGGAAAAGTAAAGCAGATTGTAGGCAGCAGCTTACAGGATGCGGATGATACGGCAAAGGAAAATTTTGTAGCCGAACAGGATGCGGCATTTTATGCCAATTTGTATAAACAGAAAAAAATAAAAAACGGACATGTTATCTTATTAAATCATCCGGGAAGCGAATATTATGAGGCAACGAAAGCACAGGCACTTTCAGCACTGTCCGCATATCCAAAGGGCTTGCAGGCAGGCGGGGGAATCACGGCGGAAAATGCGGCGTTGTATTTGGATGCGGGCGCTTCGCATGTGATTGTCACTTCTTATGTTTTTCAAAACGGACGTATTAATTATGAAAATTTGAACAAACTGGTACAGGAAACCGGCAAAGAAAATCTGGTTTTAGATTTAAGCTGCCGTATGAAAGACGGAAACTATTATATTGTTACCGATAGATGGCAGAAATATACGGATGTCGTATTAAATGCAAAGACGATGGATGAATTTGCCTCTTATTGCGATGAATTTTTGATACATGCGGTAGATGTAGAGGGAAAAGCGGACGGCATAGAAAAAGAACTTGTAGAAATGCTTGGAAGATGGAATAAAATTCCGATTACTTATGCAGGCGGCGTCCATACGTTTGACGATTTACGTCTGTTAAAGGAACTTGGACATCAAAAAATTCATGTAACAATCGGCAGTGCGCTGGATTTATTCGGAGGAAACATGAAATTGGAAGAAGTGTTGTCTTATATAGGATGAGATTTTATTTTGGACAGGCTCATAGAGTGTAACAAAAAAGGATGTCCCAACTTTTGGGAAATCCTTTTTCCTTTTTAATCCGTTATGACAATACTGCAAATTCTAAATAAAATTTATCATTATATTAAGAACAGGCACATCGTGATACTGATTAATATTGCGAACCCCGGCTGATTATAATTTTGTTACGTTTACTGCCTGAGGTCCTTTTTCGCCATTTACTACTTCATACTCAACAGAAGCGCCTTCTTCAAGAGACTTGAAACCTTCCATGTTAAGTCCTGAGTAATGAACGAAAACATCGTTACCCTCTTCATCAGAGATGAAACCGTAACCTTTTTGGTTGTTAAACCATTTTACTGTACCTTTGTTCATTGTGATACCTCCAAAAATTCTATGAATCTATTGTTTTTACAACATTGATAGAATAGCATAAGTATTCGGAAAAGTAAAGAGTTTTTTTCAGGATTTGTCTATACGTTCAAGAATAAGCTGATAACCATCATTGCCGTAATTTAGCGCACGGTTGACGCGGCTGATGGTTGCTGTAGATGCTCCTGTTTTTTCCGCAATTTCCTGATATGTCTTATGACTGCGCAGCATAGCGGCGACTTCAAATCTCTGGGAAAGGGAAAGCAGTTCATTGACTGTGCATAAATCTTCAAAAAAATCATAGCATTCTTCTTTGCTTTTTAAAGACAAAACAGCTTCAAATAAATGGTCTGCGGCATCACTTTTTAATTTCTTGTTCATAATCTATAACCATGCTCCTCTCTCAGCCTGCGGGTTTGCATCCGGCGCTTTCACGCGTTAATACGCTACAGATTGTGCGTGAATTTACTATATCATATCCCGTAGATAAAGTAAAGTTTCTTAACCGCAAAATGGCGATAATTTTGAATGCAAAAGACTTGTCATGTAGTAATAAAAACTATATAATAAACCCAAGCCTGTCGGCTAGCGTTACAAGAATTGCAGAGCAATTCTTGATGAAATAGTGTAAAAAGAACCGAGGTAGGATATGACAATTAAAACAGAGGACTTGCTTAACAGCATATTGGGTAGTTTGGACAGAATAGCTTATATTAAGGCTGATGATATCCCTAATATTGATTTATATATGGATCAGGTGACGACTTTTATGGAATCCAGATTGAAAAAATCCACCAGACATCCGGGAGAAGATAAGATATTGACAAAGACGATGATAAATAATTATGCGAAAAACGACCTTCTGCCGCCGCCGAAAAAGAAAAAATATTCCAGAGAGCATGTGTTGTTGCTGATTTTTATTTACTATTATAAAGGTATTTTATCTATCAGTGATATTCAGGAACTGCTAAAACCGATTACGGAACGGTTTTTTGATACGGAACAAGATTTTAATTTGGAAACGATTTATGAGACGGTATTCGGCTTAGAACAGGAACAGACGGAAGTACTGAAAAAAGATATTATAGAGAAGTTTCATATTTCGGAAGAGACTTTTAAAGACGCACCGAAAGACAGTCAGGAATTTTTACAGAAATTTTCCTTTATTTGTATGCTGAGTTTTGATGTTTATATGAAAAAGCTGTTGATTGAAAAATTAATAGACGGTTTTCATGATAAAAAATGACTCCTGCTGGAGTCATTTTTTATTATTTTGATGCTTTTTCAGCAAAAGAGGTATCTACCAATTCTTCATAAGGAACACGTCTTTCCAGTTCTCCCGCTTCTTCCAGAATGTTTTGCAGTAATGTAAAACTGCTTTCTTCAAAAATCAGGTCGGATTTCCACGTTTCCTGCGCAGCATACCGTTCTACAATCGTTGTAATTGTTTCTAAGTCGGTTTCTGCAAACTGCGGCTGAATCACAGCGGCAATCTCGTCTGCGGAATGGCTTTGTACATAGTCCATGCCTTTTTGCAGGGCGTTAGTGAATGCCTGAATGACTTCGGGATGTGCATCCATATAGCTTTTCTTGGCGGAAAATGCAGTATAGGGAACATAGCCGGAATCTTCGCCCAGAGAAGCGACGACATAACCATCGC
>CAMWMM010000487.1 GCA_947175285.1 uncultured Lachnospiraceae bacterium | reverse complement strand
ACCGCATCAATGTCATGTCCCGCATATTCCTCATAGAACAGTTCCATTTCCCGTTCTCCCTTTTTTGCGACACAAGGCATAACCGATACGGTATATATCTGTTCCGGTGAAACACCGAGTTTATTTGCAAAATAAGTTTTCATAACGGCGCCGAACATCTGCTGCGGTGATTTTGCCGTAGAAAGCTGTTTTACCATATGCGGGAATTGTGTTTTCGCAAACCGAACCCATCCCGGACAGCAGGAGGTAAACATCGGTCTTTCTTTTAATTCCCCGGCGCTGAAACGCTCTATAAATTCATTAGCTTCTTCCATAATGGTAAGGTCTGCGGAAAATGTCGTATCGAAAGCATAGTTAACGCCCAGTCTCTTTAAGGCATTCAAAATTTTGCCGATACCGGCATCCTTTGGCTCAAGTCCCAGTTCTTCTCCCCATGCCGCACGCACGGCAGGAGCTACCTGTGCAACAACAATTTTTTCTTTGTCGGCAATCGCATCCCATACTTTTTCGGTATCATCACGTTCCCTGAGCGCGCCGACAGGACAATGGGTAATACACTGTCCGCATAAAGTGCAGTCCGCCTCTTCAATATTTTTCTGACCCGCAACATTGACCGTTGTCCAGGAACCCGTGCCCTCTACATCCCAAATACCGAGGCTTTGCACTTTTTCGCAGACCTGAACACAGCGCATACATTTGATGCACTTGGAAGAATCGCGGATAAGAGGGAATGATTTATCCCAAAATTTCCTTTCCGGCTCCATTTTGAACGGAATATCAATGATATTTAAATCATTTGAAACTTTCTGAAGACTGCAGTTTCCGCTTCTCGCACAGCTTACACAATTGGAATCGTGCTGTGACAAAATCAGTTCCACCGTTGTTCTTCTGGATTTTCTGACTTTCGGACTATTGGTATAGATTACCATACCTTCTTCTGCAACATTATTACAGGAAGTAATTAATTTATCTTTTCCTTCCAATTCCACAACGCATACACGGCATGCCGCAATCTCGTTAATATCTTTTAAATAGCAGAGCTTTGGAATCGATATGCCGTTTTGCGCGGCAGCTTCCATAATGGTAGTGTTTTCTTCTACAGTGATTGCTTTTCCATCGATTGTAAGATTTACCATAATGTTTCTCTGCCTCCTTTAAAAATACCGTATCCAAAATGGTCGCAGCGCAGGCATCTGTCCGCTTCCTGTTTTGCCTCTTCTTTTGTCATACAGTTTTCTACGCCCTCAAAATCATGTACTCTCTCACATGCTTCACGTTCTGTCAAATTGACTCTTCCGCACGGCACATGGTCGTCTAATCGCGGCTCCGGAATTTTGACATCACAGGATATTTCATGCCGGTATCCCAAATATTCATCTATATTTGCCGCCACTACTTTCGCCGCTGCAATAGCGCTGATAACGCTTGCCGGTCCGCTCGCACAGTCACCGCCTGCAAAAACACCGGGCATGTTGGCAAATGTACCGGAACTCTTTGTGGCGATTCTGCCGCGCGCTACGGGAATGCCCGCTTCTTCAAAGTGACGGGTTTCAATATTCTGACCGATTGCTTTTATCAAGATATCACAAGGGATATAAATATCCTCTTCCCCTGTTGGTTTCACGCTTGCCCGTCCGTCTTTAATAGCGCTTATCATCTGCGGGGTAACATAGATTCCTTTCACATGATTATTCTCGTCCACTGCAATGGAGGCAGGCGCTTTTAATGTCTGTAACTCAATCCCCTCCGCAATGGCGCCGTCAATTTCGCCACGCAAAGCCGTCATATCGGAAACTCTTCTTCGATAAACAATGCTTACTTTTTTAGCGCCAAGACGTTTCGCGGTACGGACAGCATCCATAGAAACATTACCGCCTCCGATAACCGCAACTTCTTTGCCGGACAAATCCATAATCTCATTCTTTCCGACGTTTCTAAGGAACTGAACCGCAGATAATACGCCCTCTGCGTCTTCACCCTCTAATCCTAACTTCTTATCCGTACTTGCGCCAATGGTAATCAGTACCGCATCATACTGTTCCCGCAGCTCCTGAATGGTAATATCCTGACCGATTTTCAGTCCGTGCTTTACCTGAATACCCGTTTTCAAAATACTGTTTATATCTTCATCCAGTCTTTCTTTCGGCAGTCTGTAATTCGGAATGCCGTAGCGCAGCATTCCGCCAAGCTTCGGAAGCATCTCATAAACAGTTACCTGATGTCCCATAAGCTGTAAATAATAGGCTGCGCTTAATCCTCCGGGACCGCCGCCAAGAACCGCCACCTGCTTGCCTGTACTCGGCGCACATGCCGGTGGTTCAACTTCTCCGGCAAAATCGGCTGCAACTCTTTTAAGACCCCGTATATTAACGGAATCATCAACCATATTTCTTCTGCATCTTGCTTCACAAGGATGCTCGCAGATAAAACCGCATGTGGTAGGGAATGGATTATCTTTTCTGATTAACCGGATGGCGTCCGCATACCGCCCTTCGCCTATTAACGCAATATATCCCGGAATGTCCACATGAGCGGGACAAAGCGATACGCAGGATACAGGCTGGTTATATGTACATGTACACCGGTTATTTTTGATATGCTCTATGTAATCGTCACGATATCCGATAAGACCTTTATATACCATATTTGCCGCTTCATATCCTATGGCACAGTCTGCTGATTCCATAACAGACAGGGCAGTCTTTTCCATAATATCCAATGTTTCCATCGTGGCATTGCCGTCTAAAACATCCTTGATAAAATGGTTTAACTGCCCTAATCCGATACGACAGGGAACACACTTTCCACATGTCTGTGCATGACATAATTCCAAAAAAGCACGTGACATATCTACCGGACAAAGTCCCGGCGGACTGGACTCAATTCTGCGTTCCAAATCTTTATATAGCCCTTCCATGACGATTCTTGCTCTGTTAGGAGCAACCATCTCCAAACGACTCATTGCTATCCCTTCTTTCCCAAATTAGTATGAAGAATACTTCTCTTCACATTATTTTACAATATTGAAGGGCATTTTGCTATATAAAATATTGTGATAAAAATAACAATAACTCTTTTACAAATTCTTCGTCTGTAATGTTCTTGTTGCATTGAGTACGGCTATTACCATAACGCCGACATCCGCAAAAATGGCAATCCACATATTGGCAATGCCAAGTGCGCCTAAAATAAGGCATAAAGCTTTTACGGCAAGTGCAAAGACAATATTCTGGTAAACGATTCCGATACACTTGCGTGAAATTTTAATGGCAAGAGAAATCTTTACCGGGTCATCATCCATCAAAACGACATCAGCAGCCTCGATTGCAGCGTCCGAACCTAATGCGCCCATAGCAATACCGATATCCGCCCTTGTCAGTACCGGCGCATCGTTAATGCCGTCTCCGACAAAAAGTAATTTCTCTTTTTCGCCCTTTTCCTGTATCAGTTCTTCTACACGTGATACTTTATCCGCCGGAAGCAGTTCGCTGTGAATCTCATCCAGTCCCAGTTCCGTGCCGACAGCCTCCGCTGCCGCTTTATTATCGCCTGTAAGCATGACAGTCTTATGAATGCCGGTATTTTTTAATGCTGAAACGGCTTCTTTTGCGTTTTTCTTGACGACATCCGCAATCAGAATGCAGCCATAGTACTCCTGCTCTACTGCAACATATACAATTGTTCCGGGTTCTTTGCATTCCTCATAAGGAATCTGCAGTTTCTGCATCAGCTTCGCATTGCCTGCGGCAACCGCTTTGCCGTCAATCTGTGCCGTCACGCCGTGACCGCCGATTTCCTCGATATTTGTCACCCGCTCCGGATTTATTTCTTTCGCATACGCTTCCCGCAAACTCTTGCTAATCGGATGGGAAGAATAACTTTCCGCTAAAGCTGCCATTTCCAACAAATCATTCTGTGCTTCTTCCTCTCCGGCTTTATTAAGCCCTGCCTTTTTTGCATCGGCTAACAATATCTGTTTCACACGGAAAACGCCTTCTGTCAACGTT
>CAMWMM010000486.1 GCA_947175285.1 uncultured Lachnospiraceae bacterium | reverse complement strand
ATTTAGAAATTATTTATCATCAATAAAACTAATAAACGGAGAACAAAATAATGAACAAAAAAATAATAGCAGCCAGTGTTTTATCTGCATCCTCAATTACATCTATTCATGTGATTAACAGATTACATCATTTTCTATATACTTCTGAGAATTTATTATCTTGTTCAGAAAACCTATATTATAAATGGCGTTTTGGAAAAATCAAATATGATAAGAAAGGAAAAGGTAGTCCTCTTCTTTTTATTCATGATTTGACAGTCGGAAGTTCCGGTTATGAATATCATCGACTGATTAATAATCTTACCAACGACCATGAAACTTATACATTAGATTTATTAGGTTATGGTCTATCAGATAAGCCGTCAATTACTTATACTAATAATTTATTTGAGCAGCTTATTACAGATTTTATTAAAAATGTAATTGAGAAAAAAACTTCAGTCGTTGCAACCGGAAGTGCTGTTCCATTTGTTATTATGGCATGTCATAATAACCCTGAATTTTTTGATAAATTAATTTTTATAAATCCGCAAAATTTATACAGTCAAAATCAAATTCCATCTAGTCAGACAAAATTTTTAAAGTTATTATTTGAAACTCCTATCATCGGTACTTTTATTTATAATATTTTAAATACAAGACATTCTTTTGAAAAAACTTTCGCAAATGAGTATTTTTATGACAGGTCAAAGATAAAAGAAAAATATATTTTAAATTACATGGAAGCTGCGCAGTCATCCGGATATTTAGCAAAATATTCTTTTGCAAGTTATGTTGGAAGATTTATGAATACAAATATTATTCATTCTTTGAAAAAAATCAATAACAGTATTCTTATGATAGGAGGAGCGAATAAAAAAGATATAGAGACAACATTAGAAAACTATGTATATTATAATAGCTCTATTGAACTGGAATATATTTCTGAAACAAGACACCTTCCGCAATTAGAATCACCGGATAAAATTTTAGAACAAATTAAGTGGTTTACATAATAATTATATAATAGGATTTTTAGATGGTACTCCTGCCTTTCTTGGATAAGAAGCAGGAGTCCTATTATTTTTAGATATAACAACCAGATTCCTATAAATATCAGAATTAGGAATCATAAACTCTATTTGATTTTCCAACTTACCGCCTAAGATAGAAATCGCTTTTTTTGCAGTTACAATTTCTTCTGCTATTTTTTCAGACTTGTAAGAAATAAAATGACCGCCGACTTTCACATAAGGAATACAATACTCGCACAATGTCGAAATATTAGCAACCGCTCTGGAAACACAAACATCATACTGTTCCCTAAGTTTTCCTTTTCCTGCAAAGTCTTCCGCCCTGCCATGAAGAGCATTTATATTTTTTAATTCAAGTTCATCAATAACAGCATTCAAAAAATTTATTCTCTTATTCAGAGAATCTAATAAAGTCACTTGTAAATCCGGAAAAACAATCTTTAATGGTATTCCCGGAAAACCGGCACCGGTTCCAATATCAATTAAAGTTTTTATAGAAGAAACATCATATGCTTTTACTAAAGACAAACTATCAATAAAATGTTTTTTACAAACTTCATCAAAATCAGTAATTGCCGTCAGATTCATAACTTTATTCCATTCAACCAGCAATTCATAATATTTCATAAATTGACATACTTGCTTTTCATCTAAAGAAACAGGTAATTGTTCTAAATCCTTATAAAATAAATCCAATTTATAGTTTTCCAATTTTTCATCCCTCATTTTTCTTCTGCTCCAAATAAACTAACAGCACAGAAATATCCGCCGGAGATACCCCCGCGATTCTGGAAGCCTGTCCGACTGAAACAGGTTTGTATAATTTTAATTTCTGTCTTGCTTCCAAACGAAGACTTTTTACATCATCATAATCTAAATCAGACGGAATTCGTTTTTTCTCCATTTTTTTAAACTGCTCCACCTGACGCATCTGCCTTTCAATATAACCTTCATACTTAATCTCAATTTCAACCTGTTCAATCACATCATCCGGAAGTGATTCTCTATCCATATCTATTTTCGATAAAATTTCATAAGAAAGTTCCGGACGGCACATTAATTCTGCAAGAGTCGCTGCCGTTTTTAATCTGGAACTGTTATGAGCATCTAAAAACTCCTGATGTTTTTTTGACGCACCTATAACGGTATTTTTTAAACGTTCAATCTCTTTTTCAATCAAACATTTTTTTTGTAAAGTTTTTTCATATTGCTCTTTTGTAATGAGTCCTACTTCATATCCGATTTTACGAAGCCGCAAATCAGCATTATCCTGACGAAGTAAAAGACGATATTCCGCTCTGGAAGTCATCATTCGATATGGCTCCCTGTTTTCTTTTGTAACAAGATCATCAATTAAAACACCAATATATGCTTGTGAACGATCTAAAATAACAGGCTCTTTTCCGAGTATGGTAAGAGAAGCATTGATTCCCGCAATTAAACCCTGCGCTGCGGCTTCTTCATATCCACTGCTGCCGTTAAACTGCCCGCCGCTGAAAAGTCCTTTTATATTTTTGAATTCTAAAGTCGGATATAACTGCCTCGCATCAATACAATCATATTCAATCGCATAAGCATTTCTTACAATTTTACAATTTTCGAGTCCGGGAACAGTCCTATACATTGCAAGCTGTACATCCTCCGGTAAAGATGAGGACATACCTCCTACATACATTTCATTTGTATGTAATCCCTCCGGCTCAATAAAAACCTGATGTCTGTCTTTATCTGCAAATTTTACAACTTTATCTTCTATTGATGGGCAGTATCTTGGACCCGTACCCTCAATAATTCCTGCATAAATAGGAGAACGGTCTAAATTATTTCTAATAATATCATGTGTTTTTTCATTTGTATAAGTCAAAAAGCAGGAAACCTGATCTATCTGTACATCATCCGGATTCGTAGAAAAAGAAAACGGAACTACTTTTTCATCTCCAAATTGTTCTTCCATTTTAGAAAAATCAAGAGTACGCTTATCCATTCTTGCCGGAGTTCCTGTTTTAAATCTTTGTATTTCAATACCAAGATTTTTTAAAGAATCCGTTAAATAATTTGCTGCCTGTAAACCGTTCGGACCGGTATAAGTAATTGCCTCCCCGCAAAGACAGCGCGCTTTTAAATAAGTACCGGTACAAAGAATCACTGCTTTACAATAATAGACAGCTCCCGTAAAAGTTTTTACACCGATAATTTTTTGAATGCTATTTTCTTCATCATCACTTACTTTTTCCGCTAACAATTCACAAACTTCTATCTGCTTAATCGTAAGGTGTTCCTGATTTTCCAAAACCTTACGCATTGCTCTGGAATATTCTGCCTTATCTGCCTGCGCACGAAGGGAATGAACTGCAGGACCTTTTGATTTATTTAACATCTTAGACTGAATAAAAGTCTTATCAATATTTTTTCCCATCTCACCGCCAAGTGCATCAATTTCTCTCACCAGATGCCCTTTCGATGTTCCACCGACATTCGGATTACATGGCATCATGGCAATACTGTCAACACTGACTGTAAAAATGACAGTTTCCAATCCTAGCCTGGCACAAGCCAAAGCAGCTTCACAACCCGCATGCCCCGCACCGACAACACACACATCTACTTGTTCATTAATCATAATTTTAACACCCTTCTTACTTTCCCATACAGAATTTAGAAAATATTTCATTTACTAAATCTTCTCCGATTTCTTCTCCGATAATTTCACCAAGCGACGCATAAGCGCTCATCAAATCAATAGAATAAAAATCTTCGGGCATATTATCTTCTATACTTTTCTGAACTTGCATCATGCTATCATAAGCATTTTTCATAGCTTCTTTATGTCTGATATTCGTAATATAAATTTCATCACTATAAGATAATTCTCCATGAAAAAACATTTCTTTTATCATATCTGTAAAAATATCAATACCTTCATTTTCTTTTGTAGAAGTTTTAATAATTTTGATATTATCATAGTAAAAATTTTTATCAATATCAGAAAGTGTATGAAC
>CAMWMM010000485.1 GCA_947175285.1 uncultured Lachnospiraceae bacterium | reverse complement strand
CATTACAAAATGGGATTCTTGGGTTACAAACGGGACTCTCGAGTTACTATTCACCCTGAAAGTAAAACATAAAAGATAAAATGTAAAATATAATTGACACAAAGTATCATATATGTTAATTTAATGATAACGCTAATACAGCGTTATCATTTTTTTAACATAAGGATGTCTCGCGGAGCGTGGCATCTGTTGTTTGTGGAAGGGGGCAGAACAGGATTGGCAAGAAATATAGCGATTAAAGTTGCGCGCGTACAAAAAGATATGACGCAGAAAGCGCTGGCGGATGCCGTCGGGGTATCGAGGCAGACGATAAATGCCATCGAACAGGGAGAGTACAATCCCACGATTAAGCTCTGCCGTTCTATCTGCCGCGTATTGGAGAAAAGTCTGGATGAACTATTCTGGGAGGACGATGAAGATGAAGAAAAAGAAAAATAATCTGGATGAGATGCAGGAACAAAAATTATTGAAAATTGAACATAACGGTTGTTGGTTTGCTTTTTGGGGATTATTCATAGTGTTAGTTGCCCAGTTCATGTTTTACGGACCGGGATGCTGGCAGCCTCTTATAGGAGAATGGATTGTTTTTATGAGTCTTTGTTTCTATATGGTAATTGCCTGTTTGAAGAACGGAATCTGGGACAGGAGATTTTCGCCTACGCCGGCAACGATTCTGTTATTCAGCATTGGATGCGGTGTGTGCTGCGGTGCTATTTTCTTTGTAATGACTTATCGGAGTTATCATAAATTATGGGGAAGTCTGGCAACAGGAATCTTTATGTTGGTAACTGCATTCATTGTTTGTTTTGGGGGCTTAACACTGTCTGCATACTTATATCGGAAAAAGACAGAGCAGTTGGAAGATGAAAATAGAGAAGAGGAGAAGTAGAAAATTGAAAGAAGACAGAATCATTGCGGACAATCTTGTAAAAACATTTACGAAAAATGAAAAGAAAAATAAAAAAGTAGATATCAATGCTGTTGACGGTATTTCCCTATCGGTGAAAGAAGGAGAAATTGTCGGCATTTTAGGACCAAACGGTGCAGGCAAAACAACGCTGCTTCGTATGCTTTCCAAGCTGATGAAGCCGACAAGCGGAATGGTCAGTATCCGGATTGGGGAAAAGGAGATTTCGGATGATATCGAGGTAAAAAGACATATCGGCTATCTTTCCAATAATACGAAACTTTATGGCAGACTCTCATCAAGGGAATTGCTGCAGATGTTAGGCACGGTTTATGGAATGTCCAAAGAGGACACGGCACAGAAAATAGAAGAAATCAGCAAAGTCCTTTCCATGGAAAGTTTTATGGACAACCGGATTGAGAAACTTTCCACCGGGCAGACACAGCGTGCCTCAATTTCAAGATGCCTTGTGCATGACCCGCAGGTTTATATTTTTGATGAGCCGACGCTTGGACTGGATATTTTGAGCAGCGCCGCCATCATTGAATTTATGAAAAAAGAGCGTGAAAAGGGAAAAACGATTCTCTACTCGACGCATTATATGGAAGAAGCGGAATATTTATGCGACAGAATTATTATGATTCATCACGGAAAAATCATCAGTGAGGGAACGCCCGCTTTGTTGAAGGAACAGACCGGAAAAGAAAATCTGAGAGATGTTTTTTCGGAATTAATGATAAGGGAGGGTATTACGGATGAACACTAAATTAATAAGGACATTAATCAAAAAAGAAATACTGGATGTTTTTCGTGATAAAAAAACAGTTATTATGATGCTGGTTGTTCCTGTTATTTTATATCCGCTTATTTTCATTGGAGCAATGCAGGTTGTTGCGATGATTTCCTCCAGTATGGATGAACAAAACTACCGGATTGCAGTTGAGGCGGAGGATGACGGTGCATTTTTGCAGGCACTAAGGGAAAATAGCGAAGAAACGGACGAAGATGATGAGGTATCTTATCAGTTGACGCTATATGATGTGCAGAATGCGGATGATTCTCAGGATTATATGACGAAACTGCGCGAGGAAGAGATAGACGCTTATGTTATCGGAATGATGCAGGATGGGAAAATGCGCTATGATGTGTATTATCTGTCTTCCGTCAGCAATTCTTCCTATGCGGGTGAGATTGTCATGGATGCTTTGGAAGACTACCGGGAGGAGATGACAAAGAATAAGATTTGGCAGGCAGGACTGCATACCAGCGACATTTTGGAACCTATTCATTATGAGAAACAGGATATTTCAACAAATGAGCAGTCACTTGGCAGCATTATAGGCGCTGTATTGCCGTTTATGCTGGTTATCAGTCTGCTGATGGGAACTATGTATCCGGCGATTGATACAACAGCGGGAGAGCGTGAAAGAGGCACGTTGGAGACAATATTGACTTTGCCGGTAACAAACCGGCAGTTAATTGTGTCAAAATTTATAACAGTGGCGGGAATAGGTATGATATCTGCACTTCTCAATATTTTATCCATGGGAGGCATTGCTTTTTATATTTATCAGATTATGGAACTGGAGTCTGATACGCAGGCATTTGATATAGGGAAATTTATTCCGGCAATTTTGGTATGTATTTTGGCAGTTTTTGCATTTTCGTTATTCATCAGTGCGATAACAATGTGCGTGACTTCTTTTGCTAAGAGCTATAAAGAAGCGAATAATTATATCACGCCGCTTATGTTAGTTGTTATGTTTATAGGGTATATCGGTTTTATTCCGAATATTGAACTGACACAGACGATGGCTATGATTCCGGTTGCCAATATTTGTCTGCTGATAAAAAATATGCTTGTCTTTAAAATAGATTATACGGCAATCGCAGTCGTGCTTCTTGCTAATGTTGCATATGCAGTGCTGGCGATTTTATTCTTAAGCAAAATCTATGACAGCGAGGCAATTCTTTTCGGAGATGCCAAAAGTGGTATGCAGCTTTTTGAAAAGCGCAGCAATTTGAAAAAGGGCGGAGTGCCGGAAATGTCCGATGTCTGGTTTGTGATTGCGCTGACGCTTGTACTTACTTTGTATATAGGCAGTATGCTGCAGATTAAGTTCGGACTTGCGGGTCTGTTCGGAACGCAGATGATTATCTTGCTTGTACCGTTAGCGGTTATCTTATATACGAAAAAGGATATTCGTGAAAGTTACGGCTTTCGGAAAACGGGAATAAAAAGCTATATGGGAGCCTTTTTTACCATTATAGGCATGTTCCCGATCAGTATTCTTATTTCTACCGGACTGGTGAGTCTGTTTCCGGAAAGTGCAGGTAATGTTGTAACGGTTTTCTCTGACCTTATGGATGGAAATGTATTTGTCGTACTGTTTGTGATAGCCGTTACACCTGCCATTTGTGAAGAAATGATGTTCCGTGGTATGATTTATCATGGTATGAAAGCGAAATATCGTACCGCGACGGCCATAGTTGCAGTTGCAGTTATGTTTGGGCTTTACCATATGAGTCTTGTAAAATTTATTCCAACCGGTCTGTTAGGCTTTGTTTTATGTTATACTGCTTATGTGACAGACAGTATCTATCCGGCGATGCTGATGCATTTTATCAACAATGCGCTAAGTGTCCTGATATCCTGTTATCCAGAACAGTTGGAAGCTGTTTTACCGATGTTTTATCATGACACGCCGACAGTTTCCGATGTGCTGATTTTATTGGGAGCCGGGCTTGTATTTCTTGGTATCGGGCAGACAATATTACAGAAGAGCCGTAAGAAAAACGTGAATGAAAAATAAAGATGGGATTAGATATAAAATACAGCCATATCTGCGGAATAGTAGATATGGCTGTATTTATAATGCAAAATTGAAGGATATACTATTTGACGGAAATCCGTTTGATTTCATAGAGTATATTGATGATATGTTCAAGCTGCTCTTCACTGAAAGAGTGTAAAACCTCAATACCTACATCTGCATCAAATCCTTCTTTATGACCGGAGATAATATAATCTGCCGATATATTGCATGCAGAAAATATTTAAAAGAAGGTTTTGCAAGAAAAACACTTTTTCCAAATTACTAAAACGGAAA
>CAMWMM010000484.1 GCA_947175285.1 uncultured Lachnospiraceae bacterium | reverse complement strand
CGGACAATAGCTTATAAAGAGGTGGAGAAGTTGCTGCCTTTGAAAAACGGACGACAGCTTTTTCTGCTCCTTTTGCCACTTGCTTTTATAGGAGAGGAAGATATACAGTCGGTCAGAGAAAAGATTGCAGAGCAGATGAAAAGTTATTTTCCGGAGAATTTATGTGAAAGTGTTTCAGTTTGCATTGTAGCAGGATTGGCATAGTAGTTGTGAAAGTAAGAAAGCGGTAACTTCCGCTTTGTGTATCGGCAAGAAGGTATTTTTAATGACTTTTATATCTATATCTGCTATAATAAATCAATAAACACGGCACACTAAAATAAAAGGAGTCGGGACTTATGGTTTATCCTTATATGGTTTTAGCTGATGGTACGGAAATTGTGCATACACAGGTTTTTGAAGAGGATGGCATTCAAAAGGTGGAGGTTCACTTCGAACGTCCTACGGAAGATGGTTTTGATACTGCAAGGTGTCAGTTACCTTCTTATACATGGCTGATAAGGGAAGGTTTTTCAGAGAATGAAATGGAACTGTTTAATCAAATGATGCGCAGTAACGCTCATTTATTCTATAAATATGGAGCAAATGGGGGTGTGCAGATTGCCTAGCATCTTTACTGTTGGAAGTTATAAGGTTTTCTTTTGGTCTAATGAAAACAATGAACCTATTCATGTTCATGTTACCAAAGAAAAGCCAGCGGCAAATGCTACAAAGATTTGGCTGACGAAAAATGGTGGCTGTATCGTTGCCAATAATAAAGAACATATTCCTGCCAGAGAGTTAAATGAACTGTTGGAAATTATTCAGGCACAATACTTTCTGATATGCGCAGAATGGAAACGTCACTTTAAAACAGATGATATCAGGTTCTACTGCTAAACTGATAACTTTAAATCAGCCCTGATTCCGCGGTACCGGAATCAGGGCTATAATTTTACAATCACTTCTTCCACCGCATATGACCAGAAGTGGATTCAGGGAAGAAATACTTATGAAAATATCGACAGACTGGTAGATACGATATTTGCTAACTATCTCTCAAGACCCGGTGTCAGACAGCCTATTTTTACATCCTACTGCGACGGTCAGAGAGTGACCTGTAACGGTTTAAGCCAGTGGGGCTCCAAATATTTAGGCGATGAAGGATACTCAGCGATAGAAATTATTCGTTATTACTACGGAAGCGATATGTATATCAATTCGGCGGTCAGTGTGTCCGGCGTTCCCTCTTCCTGGCCTGGATACAATCTGACAATCGGAGCATCCGGCGAGAAAGTCAGACAGCTCCAACAGCAGTTAAACCGGATAGCACAGAATTATCCGGCGATTCCGAAAGTTACGGCGGACGGTATTTACGGTGCAAAAACGGCGGAGGCAGTACGTGTATTCCAGAAAGTATTCGGTCTGCCTCAAAGCGGTATTACAGACTATCCCACATGGTATGAAATTTCCGATATTTATGTAGGCGTGAGCCGCATATCGGAACCGGGCTAATCTAATACACATCTCATTGTTTTACCTTGCAGAGAGTGAGACTTCAATGTTATAATGTACTAAGCGCAATAGAAAAACAAAAGCGAAAAGTGACTACGTCACTTGGAAGCAGCCATTTGTTTTTCATGCGCTTAGTAATGGTATATGCAGTGAAAGGAACGTCAAAGTGAAACAAATCATTCGCGAAATACTGGAAGGGAAATTTAGGTATGACAATGCTTCCCTGGACTTTTCATGCCCGCGTATTGAGATGTCCATTCAGGCAGGAGAGCGTAAGGAAGACTCCTTTACCATTTATGGTCCGGAGGGTATTTTGACAGAGGGATATGTTATATCCACAGATTTGCGCATGGAATGTCTTACTGTGTCTTTTTCCGGCAGTCAGGATGAGATTTTCTATCGTGTGGATGCTGCTGAAAGTAAGGCTGGGGATGAGATAAAAGGCGCGTTTCATATTGTGTCGAATCAGGGAGAATATTATCTCCCTTTTTCTGTTACCGTAAAGGCGGATGTCATTAATTCCAGTCTCGGCAATATTAAAAATCTGTTTCACTTTACCAATCTGGCTAAAAGTAATTGGGAGGAAGCGGTAAACCTGTTCTATAATAAAGAGTTCGGACAGATTTTTACCGGTAATGACAGACAGTATTACACTGCTTATAAAGGTCTTTCCGAGGTATACGGCAATGAGCATAATGTAGAAGAGTTCCTGCTGGAAATACATAAAAAGAAACCGGTGGAATATATTCCGGAAGAGACACAGATAAAAATAGAGAACCCGACGCCGTTATCCCGCTATGCCCTTGTTGTCAATCGAAACGGATGGGGCTATACACATTTACGGATTGAGACGGAGGGAGATTTTTTAAGCGTCAATGAAAAAATTGTATCAGAGGATGCTTTCCTTGGAAATTTATACCGCTTGTATTATTATATACAGGATGACAAACTCCATGCCGGCAATAATTACGGCTGTATCCGTCTGATTAGCTTTGAGAGGGTGGTTACGATTCCGGTAACGGTTGTCTCTCAGACCGTAGACAAACGCGGCATACGCGGATTTTATCAGGAAAAGAAGCGGACAACCATGCAGCTTATGCAGTATTATCAGGCATTTCGCCTGAAAAAAATCAGTGCGGCGACATGGATGGAGGAAACCGGTAAATTAATAGAACGTTTGAAAGAAATAGATGGAAAAGACATATTGGCAAGAATGTTTCAGGCACAGCTTCTTATGGCACAGGAACGCTTCCATGAGGCAAAGTGGATTTTAGAGCAGGATAAAGAACTCATAGAAGAATTGCAGGAAGAGAATCCGGAGTTATGGTGCTATTATTTGTATTTGACAACACTGTGCAGTAAGAATGAGCAATATATTGATGAAGTCACCCATACTATTGCCGGGTATTATGAGAAAAACCGCGGAAACTGGCGGATTGCGTGGCTGCTTTTATTTTTAGCGGAGGAATATACCCGTACACCGGCAAGAAAATGGGCTCTTTTAGAAGAACTTTTTGCTTATGAGTGCCGCAGCCCGATGATATATATCGAGGCATGGAACTTACTCTGTATGAATCCGGCAATGCTGATGAAGCTTGACGAGTTTGAATTACAGGTATTAAATTATGCGGCAAAAAGTGAAGTAATGAGAGACGATGTGATGATACAGCTTTTGTATCTTGCCGAAAAGCAGAAAGGTTATTCCGGGCTTTTGCTGCGCATTTTGATTTCCTGTTATCAGAAGAAACCGCAGAGCGATACCCTGCATGCCATATGCGGAACGCTGATTAAAGGCAATAAGTATGGCAGCCGGTATTTTACATGGTATAAAGAAGGTGTGGAACAGAATCTGCGGATTACCAGACTGTACGAATATTATATGATGTCAGTCACTTTGGACGATAAACAGACGCTGCCGAAAATGGTGCTGATGTATTTTTCCTATCAGAGTGATTTAAATTATGAAATTACGGCATGGCTGTATGCTTATGTAATCAAGCATCAGGAAGAAATACCGGATATTTATGTAAACTACACATCTGCAATAGAACAGTTTACGGTGGAGCAGGTGAAAAAGGGCAGAATCAATAAATCTCTTGCCTACCTTTACCGGAATGTGCTGACACAGTCTCTGGTGGATGAAGAAGTGGCGAAGGAACTTATAGAACTGGTATTTATGCAGGAAATTACCGTAGAAAGTGATGCCGTCAGACAGGTTGTATTGGTATATCCGTATGGAGCAGTAAGACCTGCTTATCCTGTTTCGGGCGGGAAGGCGTTTATTCCTGTTTTTGATGAAGAATGCCGGGTGATTTTGGAGGATGAGGAGCACAACCGTTACACGACAAGTATTTCCTGTAAGAAAGAACCGCTTGTAAAAACCGGGAAACTTGCACAACTGGCGACGCCTTTTGTCAGGGAGCATTTCGGTTATGATTTATATGTTTGTTACGGACATCAAAATATACCTGATATACAGGAAGACAACGTCGAGAGATTTAAGAGACTTGCCGGTTCCGATTTTT
>CAMWMM010000483.1 GCA_947175285.1 uncultured Lachnospiraceae bacterium | reverse complement strand
TCTACCTCATCTGCTGTTAACCAGCCTTTTTCTCTGGCCGACTGCTCCCCTTCTTCTAGCTTTGTCAAAAGTTTGATAGTTGCTTTAAGTCTGTCTAGTTCATCCACCTCAACAATAGCATAGACTCCCCTGCCATTTCTGGTAAGGTACACTGGCTGATTTTTACCTACTTCTTTTAGAACTTCAGTATAATTTCTTAAGTCTGATATTGGCTTAATATTTGGCATATTATCAACTCCTTCTATAATTTTTATAATAAACAAAATTCTTGAAAATAGCAATGTAAATATGCATGTTAATTTGCCCAGCATCCAAATCTTCCCTTGCTTTATCGCTATTATAGTAAACTCTCCCGTTATCTCGCTGTTTGTCCACGCAGGATGCTCATCGAATTTTTTTAAGGCAAAACCATTGTTTATCACGGAATTTATTATTTCACTGATAGTGTATTTTCTGTAGCTGCATTTGGGCATCTTATCTCTGATATCTTTGTAAATGGATGGAAATCACTGCATATCATTTTGCCGTTATTTTTCAGCAAAGAATACATAATATGCATAAATTCATCAATATCATGAAAATAATGCAATATACCTCCTTCCATGAAAACTACGTCAAAAAAGTTCCCGTACTTTTCCATATCCTTTTTGGCTCTTCCAGAGGGTAATCTACCATATCCCATTATCCTCCGATTATCTCCAATCCGTCCAGAAAATCCCGTAGCGCAAGCGCACAGGTATTTGTAAGCCGTATGTTATCTTTTAAAGGATATTCCATTTTACCACGCTTTTCTCCTTCAGTACAATGAACATCCAGCTTCGTATTTATCAAACCTAAATTACCGGATAAGTTATTAGAAAAAATCAGGCTTCCCGCACTGACGCCGATTACCGCTCCATCAGCCTGAATATATGCTGTCAAAGTTTTATCGAACCCGGTTGCATTAATCCTTTCCAGTAAATAAGCTGTATTGCCGCCGTAGGAATAAATAACGCCTTTACCGACGTCATATCTTTTCCTATCATATCCACAAAGTACTCTTTAATTTCTTCTGTTTCTAAGCCTGCTGATGTTAATAATACTCTCATACTTTCTCCTATTCTGCCTCCCTCTGACTAATGATAACATTATACAAAATACCAATCATAATTACCACCTATTTCAAAGTTCTTTTTCGCGACCCTTGGTTGCACCCATCTACATTTCAAAAATAAGTTTATACTAAAGAAATGGACAATTGAATAAATACTAAAAATAAAGTACAATGTAATAAAAATAAGGCAAAATTGGAGGCGGTATACTATAGATGATAATTTATTTGGATAATTGTTGTTATAATAGACCGTTTGATGACCAAACGCAGGAAAGTGAAGAAGGTTATCATTGTTGGAAGCGAAATTTTGGAGCTTGAGATAAATCGTATGCCAGATGAAAATAAAAAACGAAAAGTGCTGGATTTGTACAAGGTAGCTGATGTGCGTATACTTTATACAGATAAAATAAAGAATCGTTCCAAAGAGATTACATCAGTTTCAAAGATACGTACATTTGACAGTCTTCATATTGCAGCAGCAGAGGAAGCTAATGCAGATGTACTTTTAACAACTGATGATAAATTTGAAAAAATGTCAGAAAAATTAGATTTAAAAATACGGGTACTCAACCCACTTAAATTTGCATGGGAGGTGATTTGAATGTCAAATGTTAATTTGAGTAATCCAGTTGAGATAAGAAATGTGGGAATAAAAGCATTGCAAGAGGCATTAGGCCCTGTCGGAATGGTGAAATTTATGCAGCAATATGATATGGGGTATGGAGATTATACGAGGGAAAAGCAGGAACAGCCGGATATAAGTTTGGATGAAGTTGATATGTTGTTGAAGAAATGATTATTGGTTTTGGGCAGACATAAAATGTCTGCCCAAAAATTTTGTACAACGCTCTCCCTGCAAACGGATACGGTAATGGTAAAGGAAAAATTAGCGCCCTACAAGTGCGCCTCTCAATCAAAATGCGCATTAAGATGTGTAGACCTAAATAATGATATAAGGGATAATATTATCATCAAAAACAAGCAGGAGGACGCTCAGATGAATTTTGAAAAAAACTTACAGATTTTAAGAAAAATGACAAACATGACGCAAGAGGCATTAGCAGAGAAAATGAATGTCAGCCGGCAAACTGTTTCAAAGTGGGAACTTGGTACTATATTACCGGAAATTGAAAAATTGATTGAACTCAGCGAAATGTTTAATTGCTCTGTAGATGAACTGCTAAAAGGAAATATGGACTTTAGCAATGACGCATACTCTGACATCAAAATTATTACTGTTGCGCCTTTCCGCTATATCAGTTATGAAGTAATAAGCCGGGAGCCCGAAGAAGATGCAATTACTCATGTGGAAAACTGGGCAAAACAATTAAAGATAGAAAGTCCGAATATTATCGGATGGGATTTCCCGAAAGTATCCCAAGAGCAGCAAAATGTATTTCACATGCGCGGTTACAGAGCGGCGCTGGTACTTGCCGATGGGCAGGATATTTCTGACATTGATGCAGAAATAGTAAGCCAGAATAGACAGGACTATATCACGATTACTTTACAGGAAAAAGTAGGTGAAGAATTTGTAATTATTCCCAATGCTTATAAAGCATTACTCACTTACATGGCTATAAACGGCATCAAAGAAAAACATGACCCGTCAATTCTTTCCTGCTACGAACATGAATATTTTGATGATAATGGCGTCAAGTTTATGGATATTTATATTGCAATCGAGTAAACAACGGATGCCACGCTCCGCGAGACATCCTTATGTTAATAGGTCGGGAATCTAAGAATTCCCGACCTGCATTTATTCCTTATACGCATCCACATCCGCAAGCAGTTTCTCCCATGCGTCCTCATGCTCCACATAATACAGCGGACAACGTTTCCCGCCGCAGTCATAGTGCCGCAGGATATCGCTGCTTTTCAGATCATATTCCTGCAAAAGCCACGCCAGCATATGTACCAGAGAATCGTATGTTTCCTGCGTAAATTTGCCCTCTTCTTCATCCAGATAGCAGCATTCTATTGAAAGGGAATCCTCATTCCTTGATATAACTGCAAACGCCTGCTCATCCGAAGGAATACACTGTATAATTTCTCCTTCGTATCCGATGATATAATGTGCGCTAGCAGCGCGTTCTTTTGTTATCGGCAGATTCGCAAAATAACTTCGGTTGTTAGCCGCGCTTGTTCCGGGATTAGCAGTATAATGTACAAAAATATTTTTTACCTCTGTCAGTTTCGTGCCCGGTCTGGAATAATCATTCACTTCCAGAAGATCAGTTGAAATCTTAGGCTTTTCGATCTTTGATTCGTCTATTTCGTTAGACACCGGAGTGCTCACAAAAGAAGAAACTTCCGTATCATCTTTTTCTTTCCATTGCTGTATGTTTTCATACACCATTCCAAGCATCATAACTACCAACACAGTACAACCTACTACCATAGCACATGCTATTGTCCGGTAAAAATACGCGCGCCGCCTTCTTGCCTGTCTGCGTCTGCGAATCTGCTCCGCCTGTGCTGCCCTATTCCGCCTGCTGTCCTGTGACCGCACAACATTACTCTGTCTGCTGCCTTGCGGGCGTGCAACTCCATTCTGCCTGCTTCCCTGCGGGCGCGGCGCCTGCCTTCTTGGCACTGCATAACCGTCATCATCCTGCCCGATTATCTGTATGGTCTTTCCGCGTCCGCCTGACTGCGCCGGTCTTCCCTTCGGCTGTGGCTTTTTGGGAATCTGCGGCTCTCTGTCTGTAGTGACAATTTCCCATAAGGCAATTTCATCCTTTTTCTTCTGTACATTACTGCGCACGAATCTTCCCACCCTCTACGCTGTTGTCTTTTCTTTTCCGCCATAATTGATATAAAATAATCTTAACAGAGTTATCTTTAAAAATTCTCTAAAATGACACTGATAGAATGATTATCTATATATTAGAGTAATAATCTTTAGAAAAAGTTTCAATATTTTTTAA
>CAMWMM010000482.1 GCA_947175285.1 uncultured Lachnospiraceae bacterium | reverse complement strand
TAAAACCCCTTGTCTGCTATAACTGTACAGTTTTTTACCCCGGACAGGGCGATTGCCTTTTTATCAGCAAGCTACCTGAAAACTGGAAAAATCGTTTTCAGATGCCAGAAGCAGTTTAATTTCTGACAATCTGCCATTTTTCAGTGTGCGAAGTATAAGTTTATGATATGCGCATGAAAGATATAAAAGTATCTCACTTAGAGGGGACCATGTTAAATGCAGATGTCGGCGATGCTACTAAACTTAGAATCAAATCCTTATTCAATATGCTGTTCAAATATGCACTAACACATGATATTGTCGGGAAAGATTATGCTGCTGTTATGTTTGCAAATGGCAATCCTGTCAAAAGAGATAATAAATCAGATAAAGTTCCGTTCACAGTCGACGAAATTCATCTTCTGTGGGAAAGTAAAGGCACTGTACCATTTGTTGATATGGTGTTGATAGAAATTTACAGTGGATGGCGTCCGCAGGAACTAGCCATACTTAAAGCCGCTGATATAGACCTTGAAGCCGGAACAATGAAAGGCGGTTTAAAAACTGCTGCTGGCAAGAATAGAATTTGTCCCTATCCACTCATTAATAAGACCGTTAATAGAAAGCCGTTTACAAGAAGCCACTACTCTGCAGTCTGATTATGTGTTTAACGATATGAACGGTCAACAGGGTACTCATATGACTTATGACAAGTATCGCAACCGTTTTAAAAAAATTATGGATAGGCTTAAAATGCATCACAGCCCACATGAGACACGCCACACTTTCGCAACTAAAGCAAAATCCTGTAATGTGGATGAATATGTCTTAAAACTGATTCTTGGACATGCCATAGAGGATATAACAGAAAAAGTATACACTCACCGAACCATAGACCAGTTAAAAACTGAAATGGAGAAAATCACTATTTAACATATAAAGAATATGCTTTACATTGTGTATTGAATGTGTTATTATAAGATAAAGAAAGGAGTGATAATTTTGGCTCAGACGATGGTTAATTTTAGAATTGATGAAGATGTGAAACGCAAAATGGAATCTGCCTGTAAAGAAATGGGATTATCGCTTAGTACAGCTTTCAATATTTTTGCTGTCAAAGTCGGAAATGAGAGGCGTATTCCCTTTGAAGTGGCTGCGGATCCTTTTTACAGTGAAAGTAATATGAATGTATTAAAAGAACGTGCCGCGAATATCGAATCTGGAAAATCCATTCCAAAAGAACATGACTTGATCGAGGTATGACACATGGGTATACTATGGGAAGATGAAGCATGGCAGGAATATCTTAATTGGCAGGGGCAGGATAAAAAGACATTAAGAAAAATAAACAACCTTATTAAGGATATTCAAAGAAGCCCATTTGATGGCACAGGACACCCGGAATCATTATCTGGTAATTTATCTGGATGGTGGAGCAGGCATATTGACGAAAAGAATCGTATTGTATATAAAGTTGTAGGAAACAATACAATTATTCTTTCGTGCAAAGACCATTATAATGACAAATAAGTCCTTGCAAATTTATGTTATACAATTTTCAAGGGAAGAAAATAGCCGCCACTACTACCAATAGTGACGGCTAAGCGTTAAAGTTTAGTCGAAAACTTTTTGAGGGTAGCCGCTTCTATGGTTTCCCTTTTAATATCTTTAATATAACATATCTGGCAGCAGGACGTAAGATTTTTTATCCGCTCTTCTGCTCAATCCTCATAATGTCCTTTACATGATATGATTTTGATATTCTGCAATTCATCTATGTCATATACAAGACGGTTCGCGTCATCAATTCGCCTTGAAAAGCCTGAACGATGTTTTAACGGTTCTGGCTGGTTCCTTGCATCACACCGTTCCGTTTTATGTCATCTATCAGACTATTAATTTTCTTTAGCGTCTTGCGGTCTTGTTTCTGCCAATACAGATAATGTTCCCAACCTTTTTCCGCAAACGTGAAATCATTCATTGTTCGTCGCTCCTTATCTTTTGATTCCATGTTTGCGTTCAAAGTCTAAGACCTTTTGTGTGGGCTGCCAGTCATCAGACTCCATTGCCCGCAGTTCTTCCATGCTGAATGATATCGTTTCTCCTCGTTCAAGCTGTGCACGGCTTTCGTCAATCATGGCAAGATATTCGGCATTTCTTTTCGCCTTCATCAGCTCATTGTATTCTTTCTCATTAATCATATAAATATTTTCATTATGTGGTCTTGAAACAACCATTGTCTCACCCATACTAATCCTGTCACACCATTCTTTAAAATTATCCCTTACATTTACAGATTTTACCGCTAACATAATTTACGCTCCCTTTTTCTCAAAATGTACGCTTTTTTGTATTAGTTTTATAATTTTATTATATTTGCAGTATTTCCAGATGTCAATGAAAAGAAAATTGGAAATATCTACATTCTTGTCTGATTCTATCCTCAATTCTATAATTGCCCTCTAACGCTCATATTTGCCTCAAATTAAAACAAAAGCCATTTTGATGATGGAAAATAGGTTGATAACATAAAACTCCTTAAAATCGAAAATATGCTGTCAGAAAGTGTTTTTATTCTTTTTTTAATATATTATGTTTAGGTGTTGACTTTCGGTTACACATACTACAAAATAATGCGTGCAACCAAAAGAAGGGAGGCAAGTTATTGGGAAACGAAAAGACCGGGAAACGAACTGATAACCCAAAAGTTTTCCAAACAAGAATAAGAATGTCGGAAGAAGATTTAATGTATCTTGAGTATTGCGTAGAGCATACAGGAAAATCGAAGGCAGATGTTATTCGAGAAGGGATCAGGAAGATTTACTGGGAATTAAAAGAAAAAGAGTAATCGTCACACTTTGGCGAGCAGAAACGATTACTCAAGAACTAAATTGGACAAAGCCAACTTAGGTATGCAAGTATTATAGCACTGCATACTTCTGTTTGGCAACCTAAAAATTCAAACGGAGGTATTTTTATTATGCGAAAAAACAGAACATTGGCAATGGACATTTTAAGGAGAGAAGCCGGAAAAACAAGGCTATGGAGAACTGCCTTTATTGTAGCATTTGCGGTTATCATCGTTGATCGCATCACAGGAAAGGCGGTATAGGTTATGGGTACAAAAGAGGGAAAGAACTTCAATTCACGGTTTGAAAGCATAGTAACGATAAGGGAAGGCAAGATAAGGTACGTTTCGGGCGACTATATCGTACAGCCCAAAGCACATTTCGGCGGCGGAACGGTTAAGTGGTTTGACGACAGTAAGCTTGTGAAAGGCAGTGCTGTATGACCAGAGAGGACATAGCACATGAAATTGCTTTAGACCTGTTAGGAACAGACGCACTGGACAGACGCAACTTTAATTATGATGATAATAAAATCATCGAGCATGTCCAAAAGATAGTAATGGAGCACTTACAAAATTATTCCTTGCTGTCTGGCGCAATATTCTAATCGTATAAAATCAAAGGGTGTCTGTAATCTGCAGATGCCCTTTACTCATCCAACGGAGCCGCTACTCTCCTACTTTTGGGTAAACCGGTTCTTTCATTCAAAAATGACCGTTACAAGAATATGTCCGTATGGAAACCCTAAAATTTTTGGTTACCCTTTCCACTTTGGTGAACAAAATGTATGTTCTTGTTAGTAGATTGCCTTTCGGAAGACCGATTCACCACGCTGCTATTTCTGTAACGGCTATTTCCTTTTTCAGAAAATGCAAATATGCAACGCCTTAAAGTCCATGAACATTCATTTGAAATTTGTGTGCTACCTCATGTGTGCTACTTGTGTGCTACGTGGCAAAATTTAAGGCTATCGCTGACAACCTATATCAACGATAGCCCTTGATTTTACTGGATTTCTTAGAACTTACCAACGTTTCCTAGAAACGGTTTTCCTTCGCTGCTTCCTCGATGGAAACTGCAACTGCGACGGTAGCGCCAACCATCGGGTTGTTGCCCATGCCGATGAGTCCCATCATCTCTACGTGAGCGGGAACGGAAGAAGAACCTGCGAACTGTGCATCAGAGTGCATACGTCCTAAAGTATCTGT
>CAMWMM010000481.1 GCA_947175285.1 uncultured Lachnospiraceae bacterium | reverse complement strand
AAAGTGGCAGTGGGTGCATCGGAATATTTAGCTGCATCTTGACAATTAATAAAATAGTAGTACAATAAAATAATTTAACAAAATGTTAAATGGTCGGCATGGTGATAAATTTGAAAAAGGAGAAAAATCAAAATGAACAATTTTCAGTATGTAACAAAAAAGCAATTATCCCCGGTAAAACAAGACCTAATACAGATTATTAATTCTGTACAGAAGTAAGTGCGCAAAGACTTTACTTTCCAATTTTATTTTGTTGGGAGTGTAGAACGGAATATGGTGACATATGACGTTAAATCAAATGTAGGATTTGATTTTGATGTCGATATCTATGTTAATGATAATGCGTGTAGACTTTCTGCAAAAGAAATTAAGACGATAATCAGGCTTGCATTTGATAAGGCTGCACCTTGTTTAGGATATGATTATGCTGAAGATTCTAGGCGGGTCATTACAATCAAATTTAAAGACAGGGAAAATTCAAAAATATTACATAGTTGTGATTTCGCCATAGTAAAAAAATATATAGATGGGAACGGCAACGAGAGACAAAAATATATTCATTTTAATAAAAGGCAAAACAAGTATTCTTGGGAAGAACAGCCGCAAGAATTCTATTTATTAGATGAAAGAACTGACTGGATTAAAAATAATGAGTATTGGAAGCAAATGAGAGACTTATATTTAGATAAGAAGAATCACAATAGTGACCAACACAAACATTCAAGAAGTATCTATGCGGAGGCAATACACGAAATCTGTCAGAAGTATGGATACTATAATAAATAATCGAATACGAAGCAAATAAGAAAAAGGGTAGATCTGTATTAATGGATATAAGTTGAAGCAAAGTGGAACTGGCTCGGGAGTAAAATTTATAAAGGATGATTAATATGAGTAATTTGTCATCATATAAAAATTATAACGGAACAGTGGAATATCCAAAAGAAGATAATTGCCTTTTTGGAAAGGTTATTGGAATAAAATCGTTGCTATCTTATGAGGGCGATTCTGTTAAGGAATTAGAGCAGGACTTCCAAAATGTAATTGATGAGTATTTAGAGGATTGTAAAGAGCGAAATGTGGAGCCGGAGCAGCCTTATAAGGGTACATTTAATGTCAGGATTAGTCCGGACTTCATCGGAATATTGCTATATATGCGATTGAACATGGAAAAAGTTTAAATGCTGCTGTTGAGGAAGCTATTGGAAATATGGTGGGGTGATTGGAGAAAAATATTATGGCATACCAGATGTAAAAGTCTGGTGTGCTTTATTTTTGTTGCTTTTAAATGCTGTTTTACTAAAATATGGACTTTCTAGTGGTAAAAAAGCAAATCATAAAGTGCAAAATTTAACTTATCTTAAAAACTCTTAATTGTAAATTCAAGTTTTTTATTGGAAAAGATTTGTATAATGTGTGTAATTAAAAAATATATACAGGGAAAAGAATGAAAACCGTAAAAGACATGTCAGAGATAACCGGAGTAAGCATAAGAAAAGCTGCAGGAAATTATGTTCTTTAAAGAATTAGAAGTTCCATTGAATGTTATTAAAAAGATTATGGAAAATCCTAATTATGACAGGGAACAAGTATTATTAACTCAAAAATCTTTATTGGAACGGAAGCGAAACCGGTTAAATGGGATTATTGAGTTAATAAACGATGTAATGAAAGGAGTTAATACTATGAGTTTTGAAGCATTTACCAATGAAGATGTACAGAAAATCGTGGAGCATACTTTAGAATGTATGTCGAAAGAAAGACTTGATGAACAGGTGCAAAAATTCGGGAGCGAGGAAAAATACAAGAAACATTTGGCGTCCGGTTTAGCTAATGAACATGCCGTTGCAGACGTATTGAAATGGTATGGCGGCAAAGATAAGGCAATGGAAGCCGGCGATAAAGATATGGCACATTCCGCTGTTCTAATGCTTGCCGAGAATTACAAAGCAATATTTGCGCTTGATAATGCCAGAAATATTTTGCTTGATTTGGCAAAAGAGTATTTACAGGGTGAAAAACTTGCAGAAGCAACCGACAGCCAGTTCGGAAAAGGCTGTTCCGAATATGTTGCACATGCAATTATGCATTATTACGGGGTAGAGCAATAGCAGAGAGGTTAACATAAAATGAGAAAACGGTTGTTTGAGGTAATAGAACTTTCAGATGGAAACGACGGGCTAAGCAGGCTTTATGACTGGTTTATGATGTTCGTTATTATAGCCAGTCTTTTTCCGTTGGCGTTCAAAGAAGCAAACGCTTTATTTTCAACAGTAGACTACATATCGGCGGGAATTTTTGTGATTGATTATGTACTGCGTTTTATCACGGCGGATTACAAATTAGGCTCCATGAGAAAAAAGGCATTTATCGTTTATCCCTTTACACCTATGGCGATTATTGACCTTTTGGCGATATTGCCGTCTTTCAGTATCGTAGCATCAGGATTTAGAATTTTGAAAATTTTCAGATTGATGCGTACATTCAGGGTTTTCAGAGTATTTAAATTTGTAAGATACTCTAAAAGTATAGCCATTATTTCCAATGTGATGAAGAAACAAAAAGAACCGCTGATAGCAGTGTGTGTACTCGCTGCCGCCTATATTGTTATATGTGCATTGATTATTTTCAACGTCGAGCCGGATACGTTTGAGAATTTCTTCGCGGCTGTTTACTGGTCTACAATCAGCCTTACGACTATGGGATATGGGGATATCTATCCGGTATCTACTATTGGGCGCATAGTGACTATGCTTTCGTCATTTGTAGGGATTGCGATTGTAGCTTTGCCGGCAGGTATTATAACCGCCGGGTATATGGAGGAGATTAGGAAAGAGGTGGAGGAATAAGAATATGAAACTCTATCATGGGAGAGCCGGCTTTTATACAACGCCCAATTATGACCATGCTGCATTTTCAGCTATAAGGGCTGCTTGTAAGTCACCAGAAGATAGTTTTTTTCCCATTTTTCCAAAAAGATAATTGAATAGACTTAGCATCTCAGTTATGATATACTTATATTGTATCAATCAGTACAAGCCATAATATAGAAAGCAGGTGAGTATATGCCGACTGGGTTAGAAGTAACAAAAGCAGCTATTGACGATTTTCAGAAAATTCAAGCCCATATGAAAAACGCAAAAGAAGAAAATGCAACTAAAACATATGAAGGATTGAAAAAAGATTATAAATCATTAAAGGCAATATTACAAGTTTCCGGTGTGAATCTTACAGACATTGACGAGATAAAAGAGTAAGCAACAATCATATATCACACAGGAATTTATTTCAAAAAGTGAAGATTAAAGAAAGAAGCTGTTTTATAATGTAAGGGGTGTGCAACTAATTTTAGCTGCACACCCCTTTTGGGTGTAGTATATTATATATTAAGGTAAAGCAAGGCGGAACGGGATTGGGAGTAAAGTTTATAAAAGATGGGAGTACTGAGAAAGGATGATTTAATATGAGTAATTTGTTATCATATAAAAATTATAACGGAACAGTGGAATATTCAAAAGAAGATAGCTGCCTTTTTGGAAAGGTTATCGGAATAAAATCTTTGTTATCCTACGAGGGCGACTCTGTTAGGGAATTAGAACAGGACTTTCAAAATGTAATTGATGAGTATTTAGAGGATTGTAAAGAGCGAAATGTGGAGCCGGAACAGCCTTACAAGGGTACATTTAATGTCAGGATTAGTCCGAAACTTCATCGGAATATCGCCATATATGCGCTTGAACATGGAAAAAGTTTAAATGCTGCTGTTGAGGAAACTATTGGAAATATAGTGGGATGATTAGGAGATTATGATAGAAAGCTTGAATACGCAACATGGCAACGCATAGAAAGAGAAAAGTATATTACGAACAAATGTAAATTTTAAATATTATGGGCATACCGGACGTAAAAGTCCGGTGTGTTTTTTTTGCCGTATTTTAGGTGATTTTGTCACAAATGTGGAACTGAAGTTATGTTTTTGGTATGATAGATTAATGTAAAAATGCGATTTTGAAAGTGAAATTTCAAAGAATAAGGATGTTT
>CAMWMM010000480.1 GCA_947175285.1 uncultured Lachnospiraceae bacterium | reverse complement strand
ATTGCATTTTATTCCTGCATATGCTACAATCACTAAAAATACGCTTCGGCAGATTACGAAAGGAGAACGATTATATTATGACTATTTTTTATGAGGTAATTGAGATGTAAAACTGCATATGTTTTTAAGTAACCTTTTGTGAATACTGTAACTATCGGTTGTAGCACACTCAAGGGGTGTGTTTTTTTTGCGCCCATTTTCAGGCGTGTTTTAGAAGGGAGTTTTAAAAATGGATTTGAAAAACTATGGTTTTATGCCAAACATGATACCGGAGAATGCACAAGGTATCCCGGCAAGAATAACTGCTGTTCATAAGGAGCGATATGCGCTGATTTGCGAGTATGGAGAAACACACGGGAGGCTGAAAACAAAAGAATATTTCGGAGGTTTTGAAGAGTTCCCGACGACCGGAGATTTTGTTCTGATAAACTACATCCCAAACGGTGACAGTCAGATTATCAGAACACTGCCCCGAAGGACATTCTTCTCCCGCAGGGACCCTACCCCGGGACGGGGTGAGCAGGCAGTTGCATCAAATTTTGATTATGTATTTATCATTCAGTCACTAAACCACGATTTCAATGCAAAGCGTCTGGAACGGTACCTGACTTTGGCGTGGCAATCAGGAGCTGTTCCGGTTGTGGTACTGACCAAAGCAGACCTTGTGGATGAGAGCGCCCCGTATATTAGAATCGTAGAAAGCTATGCCGCGGGTGTGCCGATACATGCCGTAAGTTCAAAAACCGGAGCAGGTCTAAATGCACTGTCCGCATACATGTCGTCTGGAAAAACAATCGTGTTTCTCGGTTCATCCGGAGTGGGTAAATCGAGCCTTGTAAATGCGCTTGCTGACGAAGATATTATGATGGTGAACGGAATTCGTGAAGATGACAGTAAAGGGAGGCACACAACAACACATCGGCAGTTGATTATGCTGAAAAACGGTGCAATGATTATTGATACCCCCGGTATGCGTGAATTGGGCATGTGGGATGTCTCCGCCGGACTTGGGGAGGCATTTGCCGATGTCGAACAATATTTGGGAAAATGCAAGTTCAGCGATTGCAAACACCAGACGGAACCGGGTTGTGCAATCAAGGAGGCTATTGCAAACGGCGAATTATCCCGTGAGCGTTGGAAGAGCTATATCAGCCTTAAATCTGAAGCAAAATATTCGGATGACAAGGGCGCTTTCCTGCGGCAAAAGCAGCAGCGGAATAAAAATATTGCAAAGTATAACAGGCAAAAGAAATCGGGAAATAAGATGCTTGACAAATCTTTTTGAATGCTGTACCATGATACACATGTTAAGTGTAATTGTAATGGAGAAAAATGCAAAGTAAATATTGCAGGGGTAAGTTTCAAGCCACGCTAGAAGTATGCCCATTGGCTGACAGCATGTGCTGTTGGTGTTTTCGCCTTACAATTGCTTAATATTATGGTATCTATATTTTTAAAACGATATTGGCATGACTGTTTGGTCATGCCATTTTTATGTCTTTTAGAAAGTAGATAGAGAAATCATATATTGATGAAAAGACCATGGATTCTTAAAGCATTTAGGGTATCTATGGCCTTTTTTGTTATATAGGGCGGCATACTGGAGCTTAAAAAGAATGGAGGATGATGAAAATGAACAACACAATTATCAAAACAGAAAATTTAGTAAAAAAGTACCGCAGATACAGGAAAAAAGAGGGCATCGGCGGCAGTATAGCAAGTTTGTGGAAGCGGGATTATGAAGAAAAAACAGCGGTGAATCATATTGATTTGTCCGTGGAAGAGGGTGAATTTATCGGGCTGATTGGTCCAAACGGCGCGGGCAAGACAACTTTGATTAAAATGCTGACAGGCATCATTGCGCCGACGGAAGGGAGTATTGATGTGCTCGGGTTTTATCCAAATGACTTAAAAAATGCGTTTAAGAAGCAATATGCCGTAGTCATGGGACAAAAGAGCCAGTTGTTTTTTGAACTGACGGTAAACGATACTCTGCGTCTGTTCAAAGAAATATACGAAATTCCGGAAAACGAGTTTCAGGCAAATAAGCAATATTTTGTGGAACTGTTTGGCGTTCAGGAGCTTATGGACGTTCAGGTGAGGACTCTGTCGCTTGGTGAAAGGATGAAAATGGAATTGATTGTGGCACTGCTCCATAACCCGAAAATTTTATTTTTAGACGAACCGACGATAGGTCTGGATATTGTGGCGTCAAAGCAGATACGCAGATTTCTAAAGGAGATTAATGAAGAGAAAAAAACAACCATCATTTTGACCTCGCATTATATGGAAGATATCAGAGAACTTTGTAAAAGAAGCGTTGTGATAAAACACGGCGTCAAAATATATGACGGTGCGACGGAGGAGTTATTTCAGGGCGATATCGAGCAGATATACCGGAAAGGAAGTGAAGAGAATGCGTAAATATTGGGAAGTTTCCAAAATATATATGAAAACGCAGTTGGTATGGAGGGCTGACGTGATATTCAACATGATTTTTACAATCGGCAGGATACTGTTTGCCTATCTGTTATGGGGCATTATTTTTAGGAGCAGGGAAAAAATCGGCGTTTTCACTTTTCACAGCATGTTGTCCTATTACATTGTCAGTTCGTTTTTATCGCAGTTGGAAATGTCCGGCGGTATCAGCGGGGAAATCCATGAGAGGATTCGTAACGGCACGTTTTCCAAATATATGGTTATCCCTGTGGGAATCCAAAGATATTTTATGGCGATGGAATTAGGAATCGTGTTGTTTTATATCCTGTTTGACCTGACAGCGGCAGCCATATGGGTTTTTGTGTTCCATATCGAATTTGTTTTTGCGAAAAATGCGCTTGTCATTTTGTGTGCGGCAGTGATGACGGTTTTGGGGATGCTTTTTATGGTACAGCTAAATTATTTTCTTGGGCTGCTGACTTTGAAGTATCAGGGAATAGGCACATTTTTAATGATAAAAGATAATCTGGCAGCCTTGGTGACAGGAAGCATTGTACCGCTGGCGCTCTTTCCGGAAGCAGTAGTGAATATCATGAAAATACTGCCGTTTTATTATGTCACATATCTACCTGCAATGCTTTTCACAGGGATGTGTCAGAATGAAGCAGTGCCCGGATTATGTATCGTGGTGGCATGGTGTGTGATGATGCAGGCGTTGATTTATGTGACTTGGAACAAATATTTGAGAAAGTATGACGGAGTAGGAATTTGAGTAAGAATGGAGGATTATGGTGAAAAATTTAAAGAAAAACATGCGTGTACTAAAAGAATTGTTATATCTGCGTTTTCATGGACTGGCGGTGTTCAGACTGGATTTTTTTGCACCGTTTTTGATAGACGGCAGTTTGTTCGTCATCCAGCTTCTGGCGTTTGGGGTGGTATATGCCAATGTGGATTCGATTGGAAGCTGGCATCAGGGGGAAATGATTCTCTATATAGGAACTTTTTCCTTACTGAATGCGGTGAATATGACATTGTATTTTTTCGGTGTAAACGGAATTCCCGGCAAAGTCAAATCGGGGGAGTTGGATTTATATTTGACCAAACCGGTCAGCCCTTTGTTCCGGCTGACATTTGAAAATATCAGTCCGGGCTCGATTCCGCTTGTCTGTATGAGTATCTGTATTATCGTATATGGAATCAGTATGCTTAATATGCGGCTGACAGTGACGCGGATAGGAAAATACTTATTCTGGATTGTACTTATGGCGGTTTTATATTATGAAGTGGAAGTTATCATTCGTTCCATTTCTTTATATGTCGTGTCCATGGTGCGGATAAGGCAGATAGAGGAAGCCGGGCTTGATTTATGTATGAAACTGCCGGGAATCGCCTTTTACGGCGTATATAAGTTCATTTTCTATCTGGTGCTGCCCTACGGAATCATGGCTACATTTCCGGTGCAGAGCATCATAGGCGAAATGGGATGGCAGACAGCATTGTATGGGATATTTGTTGTGCTGTTGTTTTCTGCCGTGACCTGCATCGTCTGGAAGCAGGGGTTAAAACATTACAATAGCGCAAGTTCGTAGGCTGAAATTTGC
>CAMWMM010000479.1 GCA_947175285.1 uncultured Lachnospiraceae bacterium | reverse complement strand
CCGAAAATCCTTAGTACTGCTACGTTTTTAATGGAGCGGAAGCGTGCCTGAGGGGGAAACTTTTTTAGTTGCCTGCCCATCTCAGCGTTTCACAATGACCTAAAAAATAAAGAGAAGAAAAGGAGAATGAAATGGTACAGAACGAGTATGAAATCAAGAAACAGATTTGTGACATTGGCAAAAGAATTTATGACCGTAACATGGTTGCGGCAAATGACGGAAATATTTCCGTAAAACTGAATGACAATGAATTTTTATGTACACCGACAGGCGTATCAAAAGGGTTTATGACTCCTGAATATATTTGTAAAGTAGATGCAAAAGGAAATGTCCTTCAGGCAAATAAAGGATTCAGACCCTCTTCCGAAATCAAAATGCATATGCGCGTTTATCAGAAAAGACCGGATGTCGGTGCTGTAGTTCATGCACATCCTACATTTGCAACAAGTTTTGCAATCGCAGGAATCCCGCTGACACAGCCGATTATGCCGGAGGCAGTCATCGCACTTGGATGTGTGCCGATTGCACCTTACGGAACACCTTCTACAATGGAAATTCCGGATGCTGTAGAGCCGTATTTAGAGCATTTTGACGCAGTGCTTTTGGAAAGCCACGGTGCATTGACATGGTCTACGGACGTTGTAGCGGCATATATGAAGATGGAATCCGTAGAATTTTATGCAGAATTATTGTACAAGGCAAGACAGCTTGGCGGTCCGAAAGAGTTCAGTCCGGAAAATGTTCAGAGATTATATGAAATCAGAAGACAGATGGGATTACCGGGACGTCATCCGGCAGACCTTTGCCAGAATAAAGGAAAAGCAAACTGCCATAACTGCGGTTCCTGTTCATCTTCTGCAAACACACAGGACAGTCAGGAACTTGTAGCAGCAATTACAAAGAAAGTATTAGAGCAGCTTGGTAAATAGGCGGCGGACAGATTTTTATGGATAACTATAATCTTGAAAAAATTGCAAAAAACCTTGTTGGTGAGGCCATTGTCAAGGAAATAATGTCTTTGAAGCTGGCAGTGAAGTTAATTGAAGCGGTTGAAGAAAAGGCAGAAGAAATGGGTATGCGGGTTGTGATTGCCGTATCGGATGCCTCCGGCAGACCGGTTGCGGTTCACTGTATGGACAATGCTTATCATGGCAGCTTTGATGTGGCTGTGAATAAGACATATACGGCGACGGCATTTCAAATGGCAACAAGTGAATTAGCAAAGTTATGTCAACCGGGAAAAGAACTGTATGGTCTTCAGTTTTCAAATGAGGGAAAAGTAATGATATTAGGCGGCGGAGAGCCGTTACTGGTTGGAGATACCATGATAGGAGCCTTGGGCGTATCCGGCGGTACTGCCGAGCAGGATACGGAACTGGCTGCTTATGGGAAAATGATATTAAAGGAGGTAATTACGTGTCTGTAGATGAGAGCATGGTTCGTGATATTGTGCAGAAAGTCATGGCAAATATGCAGATAACCGGTTCGGTAAACGGGATGCATGGTGTGTTTCAGGATATGAACGATGCGATTAATGCATCGATTGAAGCACAGAAAATTGTCCGCAATCTGACATTGGACCAGAGAGAGAAAATTATTTCCGCAATTCGGAGAAAGACACATGAAAATGCTGAACTCATTGCCAATATGGGCGTTAATGAGACCGGCATGGGAAATGTGGGAGATAAAATTTTAAAACATCATCTGACCGCGGATAAAACACCCGGCACAGAGGATTTACATACGATTGCATGGTCAGGCGACAGGGGATTGACATTGGTGGAAATGGGACCTTTCGGCGTAATCGGTGCGATTACACCTGCGACCAATCCGTCCGAAACAGTCATCTGCAACTCCATCGGAATGCTTGCAGGCGGCAATACTGTTGTATTTAATCCGCATCCGAATGCGAAAAAAACAACGATTTTTACAATTAATATGATTAACGAAGCTTCCTTAGAGGCGGGCGGACCGGACAACATAGCCGTTACGGTAGAAGTGCCTACCATGGATACGAGTGCGGTGATGATGAAACATCCGGCGATTCCGCTTTTGGTAGCAACAGGCGGTCCCGGTGTGGTGACAGCAGTTCTTTCTTCAGGGAAAAGAGCGATTGGCGCAGGTGCAGGAAATCCGCCCGCATTAGTGGATGATACCGCAGATGTAAGGAAAGCGGCACAGGACATTGTGAACGGATGTACGTTTGACAATAATCTACCTTGTATTGCGGAGAAAGAGATTGTTGCGTTAGACAGCATCGCCGATGAACTGATGAACTATATGATTCAGGAGAACGGCTGTTATCTGGCAAGTAAGGAAGTTCAGGATAAGCTGGTGCAGACTGTGTTTACGCCGAAAGGTGCATTGAACAGAAAATGTGTAGGAAGAAGTGCAAGAACACTGTTATCTATGGTAGGTGTGGAAGTGGGACCGGAAATCAGATGTATTGTATTTGAGGGACCCAAAGAGCATCCGCTCATTGCCGAAGAGTTAATGATGCCGATTCTCGGTATGGTCAGAGTCAAAGACTTTAAAGAAGGCGTAGAGACTGCTGTATGGCTGGAGCATGGAAACAGGCATTCCGCACATATTCATTCCAAAAACGTGGATAACATTACGACATATGCCAAGGCGATTGACACGGCGATTCTTGTAAAGAACGGGCCGAGTTATGCAGCGCTTGGATTCGGCGGTGAGGGTTATTGCACCTTTACCATTGCATCCAGAACAGGCGAAGGCTTAACGAGCGCACAGACATTTACGAAGAGAAGACGCTGTACGATGTCAGACAGCCTTTGTATTCGTTAGAATTTAGAAGGAGGAGAGAATATGGCAGTAAATGAGCAGGAAGTAGAACAGATTGTAAAACAGATTCTGCATCAGATGTCCGGCAGTATGGGCGGCGCATCTGCAAGCGCCGTATCAGGGAACGCAGGAAGCAGTGCAGGCATTCCCTCTGTTGCGCATGTGGCAATGCTGACAGCGCCGGAGAAATTTGAGGTAAAAGAATATCCTATGCCGCCTGTCGGAGATGATGATATACTGGTTAAAGTAGAAGGCTGCGGCGTCTGCGGAACAGATGCACACGAATATAAACGCGACCCGTTTAACCTTATTCCGGTAGCGCTTGGACATGAAGGAACAGGCGAAATCGTGAAAATGGGTAAAAACGTAAAGAAAGACAGTGCCGGAAAAGACCTGCATCTGGGAGATAAGGTTGTTACCTGTATGATTTTTCAGGACGACCCTGAGATTACGATGTATGACTTAAATAAACAGAATGTCGGCGGGGCGGATGTATACGGACTGCTGCCGGATGATGATATTCATTTAAACGGCTGGTTTTCCGATTACATACTGATTCGCGGCGGTTCTACCGTTTTTAATGTCAGTGATTTGGATTTGGATTCCAGAATTCTGATTGAGCCGTGCGCAGTTTTGATACATGCTGTGGAACGTGCAAAAACAACAGGTATTTTACGTTTTAACAGCCGCGTTGTCGTACAGGGATGCGGACCGATTGGCTTGATTTGTATTGCGGTACTGCGTACAATGGGAATAGAGAATATTACGGCAGTTGACGGAAATCAGACAAGACTGGATTTTGCAAAACGTCTTGGTGCATCCCATACGGTAAGTTTTAAAGACTTCCAGGGAATTGAAGCGCTTGCCGGCGGTGTTGCGGCGTCATTTGACGGACATCTGGCGGACTTTGCGTTCCAGTGTACGGGTAATCCGGCGGCACATGCCAATATTTATAAGTTTATCCGCAACGGCGGCGGACTTTGCGAACTGGGATTTTTCGTAAACGGCGGTGATGCAACGATTAACCCGCACTTTGACTTATGTTCCAAAGAAATTACGTTGGTAGGCTCATGGGTATATACATTAAGAGACTACGCGACAACATTTGATTTCTTAAAGCGGGCAAAAGGAATCGGACTGCCGCTTGCCGAACTGATTACGCATAAATATCCGCTTAACGAGATTAATGAGGCATTAAAGACAAATCTTGCAATGACGGGACTTAAGATTGCGATAGTAAAT
>CAMWMM010000478.1 GCA_947175285.1 uncultured Lachnospiraceae bacterium | reverse complement strand
GATAAGACAGTAGAAGTTGCAAAAGCATGGGGAGTTCATCATGTTGTCAATTTTAAGAGAAATAAAGGACTGGCACATGGTTTTATGGCAGGGTTGGATGAAGCGCTAAAACAGGGAGCGGATATTATCGTCAATACTGACGCGGATAATCAGTATTGTGGAGATGATATTGAAAAATTGGTTGCTCCCATTTTGGAGGGGGAGGCCGATATTGTCGTCGGAGCACGTCCGATAGATACCACTGTCCATTTTTCTTTTTTGAAAAAGAAACTGCAGCATTTAGGCTCTTGGTTTGTCAGAGTGGCATCAGATACGGATATTCCGGATGCCCCCAGTGGGTTCCGTGCCATTTCCAGAGATGCTGCTATGCGCCTGCATGTTATCAATGAGTATACATATACATTGGAGACTATTATACAGGCAGGACGGGAAAAAATAGCGATTACTTCCGTTCCGATACGGACGAATGCAGATTTAAGACCATCCAGACTTTTTCACAGTATGGGTTCCTATATTAAAAAGTCGGCGTTGACGATTATCAGAGCTTTTATGATGTACAAGCCGCTCAAATTTTTCGGTATTCTTGGAACTATTCCGTTTACTCTAGGCATAATACTGGGAATCCGGTATTTGATTTATCTGGTAAATGATCCTCATACCGGACATATACAGTCATTGATTTTGGCCGCAGTTTTACTATTAATCGGAGTACAGACTTTTATCGTAGGACTTCATGCCGATGTTATGGCCGCAAACCGTAAGATGATTGAAGAAGTTAAGTATCATATCAAAAAAATGGAGTATGACAATCAGGAGAAGAAATAATGTATACAGAATATATCTTGAAAATGACACCTAAGGTATTAACGCAGGTTGACAGGGATAAGCATTCTAAAAATTTCGGTGATTGTGACAGAAATCACTGGCATTTGAAAATTCGCGATTTTTCTTCCGCCATATTGCAGCAAACAGGATTGACATTAGCATTATTATTTACAGTGGATTTTCCGGGAAACCGTTTCTATCAGAAAGAAGTGGTACGGGAATGGGCGGTCGGAACAGTCTATTACTGGAAAGCTATTCAGTTAAAGGATGGAAGCTTCAATGAGTATTATCCTCATGAACATGGTTTCCCACCTACGGCATTTTCCCTTTATGCAATGTGTGAAGTATACAAGCGTCTTAATATGCAGGAAGAAAGTATTTTGCAGGCATTTACAAAGACAGCGCGTTATTTGTCCGCACATATAGAGGAAAAAGCATATAATCAGGAGCTTGCTTCTATTACGGCGCTCTATTCAGCTTATACTGTTTTGAGAGAGAACTGGATTATAGATGCTGTAGATAAAAAGCTTGAAAGAATATTAAAGCTGCAGTCAAAAGAGGGATGGTTTCCTGAATATGGTGGAGCGGATATCGGCTATTTAAGCGTGTCTTTGGATATGCTGGCGGAATACTACTGGATGAGTCATGATGAGAAAGTGCTTGAACCATTAAACAGAGTCATAGATTTTCTGAAATATTTCGTACATCCCGATTGCTCGGTCGGAGGAGAGTATGCTTCCAGAAATACGGTTTATTTTTTACCAAACGGGCTTCAGGTTATGAGTAATCTTGGTAATCAAGATGCAGAAGCTATGCTGCAGTTCTTGTACGGGGATTCCCAGCAAGACTTTTACTTTCTTGATGCGGTGGATGACCGGTATTTTTCGCATTATCTGCTTCATTCTTTTTTGCGGGCTGTTGAGAACTCAAAGGGTGAAGAAAGCAAGGCAGTATTTGCATCGAAACTGCCGTTTGAATATGATCAGGAACGCTATTTTGCAGAAGCGGGGTTGCTTTCCTGTACCAGAGGAGACGTATATATGATAGTTGGTGCATCCAAAGGTGGGGTGTGTAGGATTTTTAAGAATAAGAAGGAATGTTTTGCAGATTACGGTTATCGGGTGAAATTAGATGAGGGAAAGGTAGCGGCTACCAACTGGCAGAGTGCGGATTACCATATCGAATATGAAGCATGCAGGATTAAAGTAAGTGGTAATATGAATCTGGTAAAGCAAAAAATAGCAACGCCTATTATGCTCACCGGTCTGCGCGTTGTATCCGCAATTGTAGGAAATAAAATCATCGGTATGTTAAAAAAACTGATTATTTTAGTGGATAAAAAAACAGATATCCAATTTGAAAGAATGATTTTTTTGCAAAAGGATAAAATTGTGATAGACGATGTAATATCCAGTCCGAAAAAAATTTTCCTGGAATGTGCGGACAGCTTTTCTTTGCGGCATGTAGCTTCGGGAAAGTTTTTCTCACTGACAGATATCGGATGCCACAGCAGGACGCAGTATCCGGATGTTAGAAATATCAGAATTCAGAGAATATTCCATTTTGACAGCGAACAGATAGAAGAAAAGGTACTTACGTAAATGAAAGGATTTGAGGCATTAAAAGAGGAAGTCATAGAGAAAGAGTTATGTACGCGGTGCGGAACTTGTATCGGAGTCTGCCCGGTGGATACACTTGCTTATAAAGAGGAAAAAATTATTGATGAAAAAGATGGGTGTATTCAATGTGGTATGTGCAGTGCCGTCTGTCCGGGGAAAGAATTTCCAATGAATGAATGGTCTGAAAAACTTTTCGGCAAGACATATAATGTAGCGGAACTTTTTGGAGGTTATCAAAAAATCTGGAATGCTTATGCTGTGGATGATGAAATCCGCAGTATTGGTTCCTCCGGAGGAGTGATTACACAGATATTAGTGGATTTGTTGGAGCGGGATGTGGTTGAGGGTGTCGTTGCAACCAGAAAGAAAAAAGATACACCCTGTGAATTTGAATCTTTTATAGCAGATGACAGGAACCAGATTATTGAAGCAGCACAGTCCAAATATATTATTCTTCCGGTTAATCAGGTGATTCGTGAAATCAGGAAGCGCAGAAAAAAAGTGGCGTATGTAGGACTGCCGTGTCAGATACACGGTATGAGAAAGGCAATGGAGAAAAACGCCTGGTTGAAAGAACAGGTTGCTATTCTGATTGCACCGTTTTGCGGTTTTAATATGGAATACGGCGCTACGGAGTATTTGATTGCGAAAAGCGGAATCAGAAAAGAAGAAATAGAAAAGTTAAGTTACCGTCATAAAAAGGGAAATGATACAGGTTTTTATATAAGAGCAAAAAACGGAAAGGAGTTTTTTGTAAATAAGCATGGATATACTTTTTTGAATCTGGTGTTTTCACCGAAACGCTGCTGGAAGTGTTTTGATTACAGCGGTGAATTTGCGGATATTTCAGTAGGCGATGCATGGGACATGGGACAGGGATTTTCAAGGGTTATTGTCAGAACAAATGCAGGAAATGATTTGTTTGAGGGCATCAGGGCGCGTGGGATGGTTCATGCGCAGCCTGCAGACGAAAATGCTATTATAAAAACGCAGAATAAGGTTGTCACTTATAAGAAAAAACAGATTGTGCTTCGAAAAAAAAGAATGCGTAATTTCCCGGATTACGGAGTTGAATTTATGCCGTGCAGCGGCAAGGTGCGGATGAAAGGGATTTTGCTGTACCGGATACTGGCTTTTTTTAAGACGCCTGTCGGCAGGCAGAGCATCCCATTTCTTCCGTTTAAACTGTTAGTAAAAATCAGTGAGAAAATAAAAGGCAGGGAAGTGATACTGGTTGAAAATAAATAGCATATTTGAAAAGAAAGAGGCATTCCGTTATTTGTTCTGGGGTGTTATGACAGTTTTGCTCAATTACTTCAGCTACCTTCTGTTAAAGCAGTTTCTGGTATATCAGATTGCCAATTTATGCAGTATTATCATTACAAAAGTATTTGCATATTGTACTAATAAAAAATTTGTCTTTCGGACAAAAACAAACCTTAAGGAGCAACTATCAGAAATTTTCCGCTATATTCTGGGCAGGGGACTTACCGGCATTGTGGATTTTGTCGGTTTAATTGTTTTAGTGAATGCATTGTCTATGGATGACAAAATAGGAAAAATGATTATGATAGTTATTACTACGGCACTCAATTATATTTTGGGG
>CAMWMM010000477.1 GCA_947175285.1 uncultured Lachnospiraceae bacterium | reverse complement strand
ATCCGCAGGAAGTAAGGGGCTTTATAGGGATTGATCCGTCTGTTCCCAAACAGTCTGATGAAGAGCCGCTCCCGATCAGCATGGTCGCATTGAATAAGCTGTCAGCGTATTTCCAGAAAACCATGAATGCGTTAGGAATTACCCGCTTATGCTCCATAGGGCATCCGGAAAATGCAATCTATGCAGATACTTCTTATCCATATTCAGAAAGGGAGTTGGAAGTATTCCGCATTTTGTCTATGGATTTCGCATACAGCAAAGATATTATGAATGAAATAGGGCATATGGAGGATAGTCTGGAGTCTGTAAGGGATATGAAATTTCCTGAAACTGTCCCGGTATTACAGTTCGTTTCAGAGGATAATTGTGAGCTGATGGAAACATGGGAAACATTGCACAGGGAAGTTATTACAGAAACGGATAAGAGTGAAGTTATACTGCTGGATGGCGGGCATTACTTACATTTTGAAAGTAAACAGGAATTTGTTGAAAAAGTAAGGGAATGGGTGCGGAGCGTGGAAGAAGGCTTTTAGATGTTTCCTTTTTCTGCAATATAAAGCCGTTTTCTGCAAAGGCAATGTTATTGATATGGTTTTCTGCTATGATTAATGTGTATACAAAAAATTTTATGCATATAGGTTTATGTAACGGTTAAACTGTTTGTATAAATGCAGCAATGTTTAAAAACTTATATTTGCGGGAAATGTGGCTTGCACACATTACTACATTAGACCAAGGAGAGTGAGAAATGGATAAATATAAAGAGATGATAAGTCTTTTTTCAGATGTCCTCGAAAAATCGGAGGATTACCATATTGCGTATATCTATCAGGTGGGCTATGTGTCTTTGGTTGGTTTATTAAGCAAAGAGGAAGGGCAGAACCTGTCAATGATAGTTGATGAAATATTTTCCTCGCCGGAGGACATGGCGGAAAGTTTACTGCGTAACTGGCGCTGGCAGTGGTTTTATGAAAATAGGGAATTGCTGCCACGAAAAGATTATGATGATATTTGTAAGCTCGATGATGAGCTGCCGGACAGCCTGCGGGATCAATATAAGCAGGATATTCTAATCTGGCAGGATAAAATACAGGCTGTCTTACAAAAAGAAAGTTAAGTCTGTTTGTATATCAGGCGTCCGATGAGGGAAGTAGCAGAGATAAAAACGAATACGATTGCTTGAAGAAGCATATACCTCGTGTTTTGAGTGAAGATGAAAAGTAAAGCCAATAAAAAGCTGACAAGCATCGTGAAATAAGTTCTCTTAATGAATGTACGGTTTTCCTGTGCATCTACTTCCCGATTTGGATGGTCAACCGGACCGATGAGCAGAATCAGTATGGCAGCAAACAGATACAGTGCAAAAGAGATTGGAATGGGTATTGTTAAATATTGTACTGCCAACAGGGAAGATGTGAGTATGAAACAGGAGCCTATAAAACAGGCAAAATATGTTTTCATATGTAAGCCGCCGCCGTAGGAGCGCATAGGGATAAAAAGCAGAAAAAAGAAAAGGCATTCAGGCAGCATACCAAGAAATAGGGCTATTATAATGCTACATATGGTACTCGCAGACAGCTCCAAAAAGCATTGAAAACCGTACTGGTAGATCTCAACCAATTCTTCGGTAATGATTTCTTTCTCATATATGTAATCTGCTAATTTTTTTGCTAAACGTTCCATGGCAGCTCCTTTTTAGAATTTGAAGTCAATCCATATGTTATCCGGCTTTCTCTGAATATGAACCATACATGACGACAATGACCTGAAATATATTGTCATTGTCTGTTATATCCATTTGACCTTGATAATTAATGACGGCATGGTTTATGGATGAAAGCCCAAGACCGTGATATATGGTATCGTCTTTTGTAGTTAGATAATGACCAATATTATCTTTTTTTCGCTTTGTTTGATAGTTATTTTTTATGCATAGTTGAAAGACATCTTTTGTATAAGAAATGTCAAGGCGTATAAATTTTTTCCCGTCCAGAATATCCTGACAGGCTTCCAGTGCATTTTCCAGTAAGTTTCCTAAAACTATAGCTAAATGCCCGCTTTCAAACGGAAGGGAAGCAGGTACAAGAACATTAACATTAAACTGTATATTATTTTTTTGAGCTGCTGCATATGCGTGATTGATTAAGGAATCCACTACTATATTACCGCTATGGGAAACTTCCTCTGGACGATCTCCGGCACCAACATCTAACATTTGTTTTATGTATTTCTCTGCTTCGCTGTTTTGCCCAGTTTGAACCATTCCGAGAAGCCCGGAAAGATGATTTTTTAAATCATGCCGAATTCTACGGATTTCGAGATAGAGGCTCTCACGTTCTTCAGCTTGTTGGCTGCAAAGATCCAGTTGCTGTGCATACAGACGATTTTGTTCACGCAGTTCAGCGTTCCGGCTGATCCAGTCGTAGACCTCAAAGATAACATAGTTTACAATAAGCAGCAGGAAACTGGCTGTGGCAGAAAACATCATATACTCGCTATGAACAGCAGCAATAAGAAATATATGATGTATCATATAAATGCTGCTGACTGGTATCAGCAGAATGGTCAAAAAGTAAGGAAGAGGAATTTCGGAATAATGGTTGTCTTTTTTGCAGTGGCTTATGATAACTGATAATAATAGCATACACATTTTAGATATGAAACTCCCGGCATCCTGAAGCGTTCTGGAATAAAAATCGACAGATATTAGTATCATCAGAACAATGACTTCCACTAACATCCATACTGTGCATATAAATATAGAAAAAATACAACGTTGCATGACACTTCTCTTGCGGGTAGCTGAGCTGATCATAAATATCAACAGGGCATTCCCGAGCAGTAGCAGATGAGGCGGGAACACAGAAAATATATTGCCTATGATCAAAAAAAGATAATATATCCCCCACTCTATGTAGCCTTTTAGATTCTTGTTTTCTGGTCCCCAAAATACTTTCATGTATTTTCGTATAATGAGAAGGTGGAGCAATGACAGAAGCAGTTCGGGTAGTATCGTTAAATATTCAATCATTCTTCTATGACCGCCTTTCCACCTGCAATTTTACAAAGCTGCTGGCGCACTTCTTTTTGCCGATCCTCGCTGATTTTCAATTCATATTCTTTTCCTGCAAAATTGATAGTAATATTAAAGAAATTCATCTTCTTTACATAGTCATAATTCACTAAAAAGGACTGGTGGATACGCAGAAAATATTGTCTGCTTGCTTCCAGTTCTTTTTCAACATTATTGAGCTTTCCATAAAAATGTTCATGAGTGCCATCTTTAAGATGGATATAAACGATTCTGTTACTGCTTTCAAAATAAACAATATCTTTTACAGATACTTTTTGAATTTCTTTGTTGAACGTAAATTGATAAAATACCTCTGTCGCATTAATGCGTTCACAGGATTCTTTAAAGTAGTGGGCGAACTGAACATGGTTTAAAGGTTTTGAGAGAAACCGGAATGGTTCCACTTCAAATAGTTCCTTTAAATATTTATCATAGCCTGATATATAAATTAGCAGCACAGTTCGGTCTATTTCACGGATGCGCCGTGCAGCCGTGATTCCGTCTACCTGCTCCATTTCAATATCAATAAATATAAGTTCATAATGCTCGCCGTTCTGAATGCTTTTCAGAAGGGTTTTACCATCGGAGAATACTTCGGTTTCCACACGTATGCCTAACTTTAGGCTTTCCTGAAGTACCAGAGTTTCGATTTCCCCAGTAAATTTGGAATCATCATCACATATTGCTATTCTCAGCATTTTTATCCTCTTTCTTTACAGATGCTTCTTCGCTTTCCTTTTGTGCCTGCTCTAAGCGCTCAAGTATGCAGCGGAGTGTCTTTTGGTTGATTTCGGACAGCTTCTGATAGCGGAGGACAATATCATAGCATTTATCCATTTCCTGATTCATGCGGTACTGTCCGTTATAATCACGCTTTACATCAGAAATTCCAAGTATATAGTCGGTAGTAACATTATATTTTTCTGATATTTTTATGAGTATATCAGAAGGAATATCATAAGCGTTATTTTCCATTC
>CAMWMM010000476.1 GCA_947175285.1 uncultured Lachnospiraceae bacterium | reverse complement strand
CTTGACAATATTTCTATTGTGGAAAAAGACGGCACTGTGACTAATCTTGGAGAAAAATTTGGAAAAAAACATGGGCAGTAGACAAAATATCACAGACGAAAAAAGGCGTATCAGAAAAAATGTTCTGGCATTGCGGGATGCTATGACGCCTGCGGTACGGGCGGAAAAAAGTTCCCGGATTATTAAAAGGCTTTTTACCACTGAGGCATACCGGAACGCGAATGTGATATTAACCTATGTTAATTATCAAAGTGAAGTGATTACTACCGCTTTAATAGAACGTTCTCTGACCGATAAAAAGCTTGTTTATGTACCGAGAGTAGCAGAAAATGATATGGATTTCTACCGGATTACCGGTATGAGTTCTTTGGAAGAAGGATATCGCGGCATTTTAGAACCGTCAGGGAATGAAATATTCAAAGGGAAAATCAAAAATTCGGAAAATATACTGATAGTTATGCCCGGCGCCGTCTTTGATGAAAAACGTCATAGAATCGGTTATGGAAAGGGCTTTTACGATAGATACTTAATGCGCATGGAGGAACTTGGCATTGCCGTACATACGTTGGCATTGTGTTTTGAATGTCAGGTGCTCCAAAATGTACCTTACGGAATACATGATAGAAAACCGGATTTTGTATTAACGGAAAAAAGACTAATAGGAGTAAAGGAGAATACGCATGAGTGATTTGGAATCCATTGGACAAAAAGCCGTCGCGGCGAAGTATAGTTTGCAGACTTTATCCGCAGCGAAGAGAGAGGATGCTCTAAAGGCTGTTGCCGAATACTTTACGATTTGCAGGCAGGAACTGCTTAATGCAAATGAAAAAGATATGCAAGCCGGAAAAGAAAACGGTATGAGCGAAGGGCTATTGGACAGACTTCTGCTTACGGAAGAAAGAATTGACGCTATGGCAGAGGGCATTATGGAGGTTGCCGGGCTGCCGGAGCCTTTAGGCGAAGTATTGGAGGAGTTCGAACGTCCGAACGGTCTGAAAATAACAAAAGTCCGCGTTCCTCTCGGCGTTATCGGTATTATTTATGAATCCAGACCGAATGTGACAGCAGATGCTTTTGCTTTATGTTTTAAAACGGGAAATGCAGTTATTTTAAAAGGCGGGAAAGATGCTATTCATTCCAACACTGCGATTGCAAATGTTATCAGAAAAGCCTTAAACAGGGTCGGTATTACGGAAGATGCGGTACAGTTGATTACCGATGTGGACAGACAGACAACGAATGATTTCATGAAAATGAATCAATATGTGGATGTGCTGATTCCAAGAGGCGGAGCAGGCTTAATCAAAGCCGTGGTAGAAAACAGCACGATTCCTGTTATTGAAACAGGTACGGGAAACTGCCATATTTATATTGATGAAGATGCGGATATTATGAAAGTTGTGCCGATTCTTATCAATGCGAAAACACAGCGTATCGGTGTCTGCAATGCCTGCGAATCGTTAGTGATTCATAGAAAAGTGCTGGATAAGATTTTACCGCTTGTCAGTAAAGCGCTTCGGGAAAAGAAAGTGGAAATGCGCGGCGATGAGTATGTCAGAGCCATGGTGCCGGATTGCAGCGAGGCGACGGAGGAGGATTATGCGGCGGAATATCTGGATTTGATTATTTCCATGAAAACGGTTGACAGCGTGAAAGAAGCCGTTGCTCATATCAACCGCTATTCAACCGGACATTCCGATGCTATTATTACAGAAAATAAGGAACATGCACAGTTGTTCCTGCAAGGAGTTGATTCTGCCTGTGTCTATGTGAATGCGTCTACCAGATTTACGGACGGGTTTGAATTCGGATTCGGCGCGGAAATCGGAATCAGTACGCAGAAACTGCATGCGAGAGGTCCTATGGGATTAAAAGAACTAACCACTTATAAATATATGATTGTCGGAAACGGTCAGATAAGAAATTAAAAACATATAGAAAAACGGAGGAAAGTACAAATGGAAACAAAAACAAAGAAGGGCATGGGTATTCTGCTGAAGCTTGCCATGATGTGTGTTCTGCCGATGTTAGTTCTGGTGGTTGTCATCACGTTATTTGCAATGAATGCTTTGCGCAGCGGAATGGAAAGTGAGGCTCTTGAAGGTTTAAGGCTTTTATGCCAGTCAGTCTCTGCCTCTTATGATGCTATTGACTCCGGTGACTACCATCTGGAAGGAGATTTACTGTACAAGGGAGAATACTGTATCACGGAGAACGAGGCTGTCATTGACAGTTATACGAACGGTGAAGATACCGATGTGACACTTTTTTACGGTGATACGAGACGGGCAACTTCTCTGCGCGATATTGAAACCGGAGAGCGTATTGTCGGCACGGCGGCATCTGATACAGTGGTTGCGGCTGTTTTACAAGGTGGAAATGATTTCAGTTCCACCGATGTTACAATCAACAATAAATCTTATTATGCTTATTACAAACCGTTAAAGAACGGCAATGGGCAGATTGTCGGTATGGTATTTGCCGGAAAACCGAGTACGGAAGTTAATGCGAGCATTACGGCGCAGGTAATGAGAATTGTCGGAATTGCCGTAGTGATATTAATTATTTCTATGATTGTCTGCATTCTGCTAGTAAAGGGAATTGCGGCTATTGTTGTACATGCAGGTATGCTGTTAGGAAAAATTTCCGAGGGCGATCTGCGTCTGGAATTAAGTGAGAAAGCGCAGAAAATCAGTGATGTAGCAAAGAATAGAACTGATGAAATCGGTGTTATGCTTACTTCCATGAATGGATTGGTGAATAAGTTACAGGCACTGGTCGGCAATATTAAGAAAACAACAGATGATCTTTTGCAGTCAGGAGAAAATCTTGAAATGATGGCATCACAGACAAGCACGACGACGGACGAGATTGCTCATGCCGTAGAAGATGTGGCAAAGGGTGCCGTTACACAGGCGGAAGATATTGAGTCAGCAACAACGGAAGTAAACAATATGGGAATTTTGATTGAGGATATTGTACAGAAAGTTCAAGAGTTGAACGAAGTATCCAATAACATCAAAAAGGCGGATGATGAATCAGAGGCAATTATCAATGAATTAGACGCTTCTAATGACAGAACACTCGAAGCGATTAAGAAGATAGACGCATCCGTACATACGACGAATGAGTCTGTTAAAAAGATTCAGGATGCTGTTAATTTGATTACAGAAATTTCCAGTGAGACAGGTCTGCTGTCTCTCAATGCAAGTATTGAAGCTGCGAGAGCGGGAGAAGCCGGCCGCGGATTTGCCGTTGTTGCTTCCCAGATTTCCAAGCTCTCTGAAGATTCAAATAATTCCGCTAAGACGATTGAGGACATTATTCATCAGTTATCTATTGATTCGGAAGCGTCTGTTGAAATTATGGCAGAAGTGAGTGAAATCATTGCATTGCAGAAGAAGAAATTAGACGAAACAAAAGAGAAATTTGCCGATGTTACCAAAGGCATTGAAGTGTCAATAGCAGAAACAAAGAGTATTCATGCGCAGACAATGGAATGTGACATGGTAAGAGTAAGAGTAACGGATGTCATTCAGAATTTATCTGCTGTTGCGCAGCAAAATGCAGCATCCACACAGGAAACAAATGCATCCATGGAGGAATTAAATGCTACAATCAATCTGCTTGCCGAAAGTGCAAGGGAATTGAAAGATATTGCAGAAGCGCTGCAAAAGGATGTGTCTTTCTTCAATGTTTAATGAAGAAATGCAAATGTCTGTTTCTCCAATCTGTACGAAAGACGGCAAGAAATATGCCTTTGTCTCTTTTACAGACGGAAACAGGACTGCGGAAGGAAAGATTCCGGAATGCGTGATTACGTATCATACTGGTTTTCAAGATGATGAAGTGCATCAGTTGGAAGAATATATGAAACGTGAACTGCCGCAGTTAAAGCGTATGGCCGCCGGAATTAATGTGATGAATAATTTCCTGCATGGTGACAGTAAGTAAAACATAATATGTATTTTTAAGAGCAGAATATGCGGTTATTCCGATTTCTCCTCGTTATTTGCGTTTTTTGTATTTTTTTATACAAATAAGATTGACATATGCTTATA
>CAMWMM010000475.1 GCA_947175285.1 uncultured Lachnospiraceae bacterium | reverse complement strand
GAACTTAATATGAAGAATTTTAATGTAAAGGCATTAGTGGCTGTAGCGATCATTTCCCTGATGGGAGGAAGTGTGTTACAGGTATCGGCTGCGGAAGTTAAAAATAATGAAGGGCAAGTATGCCAAAGTGAGTCACAATTCAATTTTGAGGAGGAGGTAACTACTTTTTCTGATTTAGGCATTATGTCTCAGGCTTTAGAAGCTTTTATGGCAGAGAATCCCGAAAGCACAGAAGCAGAGCAGGAAGCTTTCTTGATCCAATTTGTAGAAAGTGGAGAGCTTAGAGCCGTTAGAAATGCTCGTGGAATTGGGGATAATATTCCGGGCTTTAGCAGTTTAAATTCTACAGAACGAGAGCTTGCTTTAAAACATCCCATTCAGGCACTAAAGGTATACCAATGTGCAAATAAAGCAACGGATGCTACAATAGCCTATTACGGCATAAACGGTTGGCAGGATAACAGTGATGCTTTTAGACATTGTTGCTGGAATGCTTTGATGAAAAGTGCTATGAATGAAAGTGATGCAGATGTATGGGCAACCGCACATGAGGCTGATTCATTTGGGATTGACAAAGAAATGGATTTGTTTAACAATGTGGTGGGACGTTCTATTGATGTGTCCGGCCAAAGTGATTCTGAAATTTATGAAGCAGTTAAAGAAAAAGTTGTAAATGGAAGTTGTCGCAGGATTGTTGATGGCGAGCTAGTGCCTACCGATAGCACAGGATTAATTAAGTAACCATTATTTTGTAGGAAGACCGGAGGATTTCCGGTCTTTTTGCGTTTTTATGTCAAGATGACATATTAGATGCAGACAGCACATTTTGGTATTCTACAAGCCGTTCCTTTTAGCTATGATAATTATGGACTGGAGTGAGTTCAGACTATGTTTTCTATTTTTCATCAGGCGGAATATACTCTAGAAGATCAGCGATAGAGCAATTTAAAGTACGGCATATCCGCACAAGCACTTCTGTATCCAGCCGGGTAATGGTATTATTGATGTATCCGTTTAACTGAGAGCGTTGTATTTCTGCTTTCTGGCAGAATTTGTTTTTGCTCAAACCAGATTTTTTGAGTAACTGTCCTAAGTGAATTTTAATACTTCCGTTTTGGCTCAATTTAGCACCTCCTGTCGAAAACTGTCATAATATGTAGACACAAACTGTTTGACTAATTAAGTATACATTAGTTAAAATTAACATATCAGTTATAAAAAGATATGGATAAGAAGTTATACCATGAGAAAGGAAAGAGACGAATGAGTAAGAGAGCAGCTAAAGATGCAATTATGAAAATTGCTAAAAGAGAAGGAAAAAGCGAAAGTGAAATCAGAGATGAAATGAAGGAAGCTATTATGATTGGTTTTTTGAATAATGAAATGAGGCATAAGTGGGATAGCCTATTTGGATCAGGGAGGTTGCCAAGCCCAGAGGAATTTATTACTGTTTTATCATTGAAGGTTGCGAAAAGATAGATAGAGTAATAATAATGACATAGTAATTTATAGAGAGCAGTTTTACCATTAAGTGTGGTAAAGCTGCTTTTTATGACCGTTTTCTGCTTAAAAGGACCATTTTCTGCAAGGGGTATTGTTTATGCTTTGGGTAAATGCTATATTGAGCTACACGAATAATTAAAATCATAGGAAGAAAGGAAGGTTTATCATAATAAGATGAACAAGAAAGAGAAAAAATTAGATGTACAAAGCATGACTAAAATTGCACTATGTGTAACAATTCTTAGCATTTCTTCTTACTTAGTTATACCACTTCCGTTTACACCAATCGTATTAAGTATGCACACTGTAATGGTCAATTTAATAGGATTGTTGCTTAAACCAAAACATGCAGCATATACTATTTTGGTTTACTTATTAATGGGCTTAATTGGACTGCCGATTTTCTCTGGAGGGACAGCCGGACCGGGGAAATTATTTGGACCGACTGGAGGGTTTTATTTTGGATTCTTGTTTGCGGTTATTTTAATCAGTATGTTTAAGGGGGACAAGTTCAATTTCATAAGATATGCTGTTGTAACCATTTGCTTGGGAATACCAGTTCAACACATATTTGCAATATTGTTTATGTGTTTTCATAATGGTTTCAATATTAAAGCAGCCGCATTAACAGTATCCTTGCCGTTTATTCCCGGCGATATTATCAAATGCGTTATAGCATCGGTCATTGGTGTTGCTTTGAATAAAGTATTGGCAAAGACATCATATGCACCATAGATAAGGAGAACTACATGAAAAATTTTGACGATTACATTCAATATGTTTTAGATGGTGGGCAGTTGCTATTTGACGAACTGATAGACATAGCTCAAAATGTGAATCTTGATACTCTGATGGCAGGAGCTAAGACTATAAGGGAGAAATTCAAAGGAAGTCAGGCACATTTATGTTCTGCATTGAATATCAAATCAGGATGTTGCAGCGAGAATTGCAGGTATTGTTCCCAGTCAAAGTATTACAAGACACATGTTGAGTATTATGATATTATCGAGCCAGAGCGGATCAAGGAGTTTGCTGATTATAATGTAGGAAAAGGCGTACATAATTTAGGCTTGAGTTCCAGCGGGGGTTTTTATTCTGATTTAAACTATACTAAGCTGATAGATGTATATAAGGACATTTCAGCAAAAACACCTTTGATTTTATGTGGAGCGCATGGCATACTCAGGAGCGTGGAAGAGGCAAAAGAGTTAAAAGCTGCGGGATTGGTAACATATGAACATAATTTGCAGACCTCTGAGAAATTCTATCCTAATATCTGTACTACACATACCTATCAGCAGAGAATAGATACGATACGTTTTGCGCAGGAGGCAGGATTAAATATATGTTCTGGAGGCATTATCGGATTGGGTGAAGAAATGGATGACCGTATTGAGATGGCGTTGCTTTTGAGAGAACTAGGAGTTAAGTCTGTGCCAATCAATATTCTAAATCCGGTACAAGGAACACCATATGGAGATAAGCCTGTTAATTTGACCATTGAAGAAGCATTGAGAAGCATTGCGATATTCAGACTGGCACTGCCGGATGCCAATCTAATTTATGGGGCAGGACGGGCATTTATGGGAGATAAATGTTCATTGGCGTTTGCTGCAGGCATGAATGGAATTGTTGTGGGAGATTTTTTGACAGCAAAAGGTAATCAGATTGAAGATGATGTTAAGCTGTTGAATGAGCAGGGGATGGTTCCGGTTCCGTCATTTAAACAATAAATCACAGGAAAGGAAAGCTGATAATGGACTTTGGAAAATATGATAAATTACTAAAGGGAGAAAATCTGAGCCAAGAGGAAATATTACATATTTCGGAATATGCAGAAACAGAGGAATTGCTTGACTTTGCTAATCGTGTCAGGGAAATGTATCATAAAAATAAAATCAGTTTATGTGCGGCAATGAATTTGAAGTCAGGAAAGTGCAGCGAGGATTGCAAATATTGTTCCCAATCGGCATTTTACAACACGAATATACCTGTATATCCAATGCAGGATATTGAAAAGGTGTTAGAGTTTGCTGCTTTTAATGAAGAACAGGGCATTACCAATTTTGAATTAAGTACAAGCGGTGGGGATTTATCGAGACTGGATAAGGAAAAGTTAATATCCATTTACGAAACGCTGTCCCAAAAGACATCTATGCGCTTATGTGGCGCACATGGGTTACTAAAAGATGTAGAGGAGGCAAAGGCACTAAAAAAAGCGGGATTGGTAGTATATCAGCACAACTTACAGGCAGGAAGGTCATATTTCCATAACATAATAACGACGCATACTTATAAAGAAAGACTGAATACATTAAAATATGCTAAAGAAGCAGGACTGATTCTTTGTTCAGGTGGAGTTATCGGAGTTGGGGAAACAATGGCGGATCGTTTGGAAATGGCGTTTGATCTGCGTGATATAGGTATTGCTTCAATGCCAGTAAATATTCTGAATCCTATTCCGGGTACACCGTTTGGGGATAAAGGAATTTCAATATCGAAAGAAGGGCGTGTTTCAAATAACATCTATATTAGTTGACAGATCACGATTTGTCTGAT
>CAMWMM010000474.1 GCA_947175285.1 uncultured Lachnospiraceae bacterium | reverse complement strand
TGTTGTTCATAGGACTTTTATTTATGGTGGTGTCGCAATGCGACATGGGAGTTTAGAAAGACAATAGTTCCTGGATAAAAATACTGTGGGACTACCTTATACTTAATGCAATATCCTTTATTTTTATCTCCAAAATATGGATTATCCCACATTTCCATCCTAGAACAATCGCATGTAGTAAAGCAACCAATGCGTAATTGTTCTTGCAATGACATTTTATATTCTTCTAATTTGTTAAAAAACATTGGATTTTCGCTAAATACTTTAGCATTAACATGCGGAAACATATTTCTAAGTACTTCTAAGTCATCAAACTTTATTTTACAATCATAAGGATCATTAACATTCATATCTGCTGGCGAAGAAAAAAATACTTTTCCGTCAAGTGATTCTTTCAAATATCTAATGTCAAACTTTCTATATTTGTATACATACTGGGGCAAAGTGATTTTTTCCATAATAGCTTTTGATTTAATTTTATCACTTAATATAGCTTTCTTGTATTCCTTAAGGTCATCATAAATATTATTCATAGATTCCTCCCAAAACTTGTGTTCTTGATAAAATAAGAGCCATCGGCAGACTTGCCTATGGCTCTATTTTACCATTACTTTCTACAGAATGAAATAGATTCTATGTCAAAATCTATTCAGTAAACGGATTTCCGACTTTCCACACAATCTCTATGGCATCCGATCCGTAGACAATAACTTTATCAATCAGCGTCTTTAACCTGTCTTTGTCAAAGGACTCCAGTACGGAAAACTCTGTCAGTTTTTCGTCCGGTATTTCCTCCGGCTCTGATACTGCCTGTAAGCTGTCCAGTTCTTCCAGTGCCGCACTCTTGATCTGTTCCAGTTCTTCCATTCTTATCTTGCCTTTTTCAATCCGTGCAACATAATCGTCTCTGGTAATCGTTCCTGCCTTGTATTGCTCATATAAGTGTAGCTTTGTGTCTTTCCAACGAGCCGTTTCTTTCATACTGTCAGCTACGGTTGTTTCAAGTGTTGATTTCCTGTCATGCTTGTGTGCCTGTTTGCGGACAGCTCTTGCTTCAATGAGCATATTTGCCATTCCTCTTACCTGACACAACACCGCATTTTCCAGTTCTTCCTTTGCAATGTTAATCTTTTGGCAGTCATTCTCTATCTGCTGTACACGGCTTGAACAATAATACTTATCTTTTTTTCTACTTCTAAGTTTAAGGCTTTTACCACAGTAACCACAGATAAAAAAGAGATTTCTCCTGCCTGTTGTTCTTCCGCTCATATCACGTCCGACAATGTTATCATTCGCTTTCTGAAAAAGTTCTTTTGATACAAGGGCTTCATGCTGGTTTTCTACAATGATCCACTTCTCCCTCGGCTGCTCTACCCGTTTCTTATTGGTGTCCATTCCGCACTTTGCCCGATTCCAGAGCATTGTTCCCAAATATGCCTCGTCAGTAATTATGTCCCTGACTGAACTGTTGTCCCACAGCTTCACCTTAACGTGCGGCTGTTTATCCGGGAAATTATCGCCTTTTAACTGGTGGTACAGATACCTTGTTGGTATTCCTTCCTCATTGAGCTGCCTTGCAATTTCCGTATGGCTTACTCCGTCAGCAGCCTGCCGGAAAATTCTGCGCACTACCCACGCCACATTCTCATCAATCAGCAGTTCATGCTTATCTTCCGGGTTCTTCATGTACCCGTATGGGGCGAACTGACCGACAAACTCACCGTTCCTAATCCTTGTGTCCCTTGCACTCCGTACTTTTTTAGACAAATCAGCACTGTACATCCCATAAACAAGGTTTTTGAGTGCAACGCTCATTCCCCCTGTTGTCCCGAACTTATCACTGCTGTCGTAATTGTCATTGACAGACACGAACCTTACCTGTAAGATTGGAAAGATATATTCAAGATACTTTCCGACTTCAAGATAATCCCGCCCAAACCGTGAAAAGTCTTTGACAACAATCATACCGACATCGCCGTTTTTTGCCGCTTCAATCAATGCCTGAACGCCCGGTCTGTTGAAACCGGTGCCAGAATACCCATCATCACAAAACTCCGTGATGCTGTATTCCTGTCCCTGCATAAGTTCCTCTACATGCTTTGTAAGGAGTACCCTCTGCGCTGAAATGCTGTTGCTTTCTTCAAGTTTTCCCTTGTCGCTGTCCTCATTTGAGAGGCGGAGATATATCGCAACTGCTGTCTTATCCATTGGAACCGCCCTCTCTTTCTGCACTCAGGCTTTTCAGGCTTTCCAGTACATCATCATAAATCAGGTGTATGACAATGTTTGCATCTTCATGTACCTCTACCCTGTCCACGAATGCATCTACCATTTCCTTTGTGAGCTTGCGTTTCGTGAGGTATTTCTGCACCACCGCTTTCCAGTCCTCATCAATATGATACTCTCTGGAATATTCTGCCTGTGCCTTTAGCATTTCATCAAGCCTTGCAGACAGTTCCTTGATTTTGGCAGCGTATTTCTCACTGATCTGCACATACTGTTCTTCATCAATCAGCTTATCCCGGTAATCCTCAAAAATGCCTGCCTTGACTTCTGTTGTCTTTTGCAGCTCCTTTCTTATCTTGTCTGCCTCTTTTCCATATAAATCATACTTTTTAAGGTTTTCCGTCTTTGCATTCAGCCGCTTTACTGTTTCCTCTTTATCAATGCAGACATGCATATGCTCTTGAATCTCACTAAACACTGCCGCATTGACCGCCTCTGCTGATACCAGATGATTGGTGCAGCCTTTCTTTACCGTGTTCAGATAGGTCTTGCACCTGTAAGACTTGTTGACATGCCTTGTCCCCTCTGTGCGGAATGCCATGATTTTTCCACAGTCCGCACAGACAATCTTCTTACCGATAAGATTAAACCGGGCATGGTCAAATCCGTTTTTCCCGTGTGTCGAATGAAACCGTTTGACATTTTCATCAAGCATTTCCTGCACTCTGTCAAAATCTTTCCTGCCTACCAGCGGCTCATGGGTGTCCTCAATAACAATCCACTCTTCTTTAGGTACATTGACCTGTTTCCCGTTTATTCGGGTTCTTTTATTATGGACGCTTGCGCCAACATAAGCATAATTTGTGAGAATAGTCCTTACTGTCACATTGTTCCATTCCGTGTTCATTCCTTCTGGAATATCATGTCCGAACTGAATGAGCTTGTATGATTTGGGATTAAGGATTTTTTTACTGTTTAGCTGCCTTGTAATCTCCTTTAAGGAATTTCCCCCTAAAAACAGCCTGTATATTTCAAGCACGTTTTCCTTAACTTTGTCATCCGGATAAAGATGTCTGTCTATATTGACATATCCATACGGAACCGCTCCTGAAGAATACTCCCCGTTCTTCCAATATGCCCTGTGAGCGGATTTCATCTTTTTGGATAAATCTTTCACATACATTTCATTTACCATGTTTTTCAGCGGCATCAGCAGCTCTTCGCCGGACTTGTTGGAGTCGTAACCGTCAGTGACCGCTATGAACCTCACATCAAAGAACGGGAATACCCTTTCAATGTAGTTGCCCGTCTCAACGTAATTCCTGCCGAGCCTTGACAAATCTTTTACGACAATGCAGTTGAGTAAGCCGCTCCGCATATCCTTTATCATATCCTCAAAGCCCGGTCTTTCAAAATTCGTGCCTGAATAGGAAATGTCGGCATACTCTTTAAAGATAACCATATCGTCATTCTCTGCCACAAACTTCCGCAGCAGCTCCATTTGTGTTTCAATCGTTGCCCGCTCTCTGTTGGCTTCTGTTTCCTCAGAAAGCCTTGCATATAAGCCGACTTTGTAGCAGGCTGATTTTACCGGGGCAGAAACTGTCATGGTCTGCTGTCCTAAATCGTTGACATTGATAAAATCAATCTTCTTTGACTTCCTAGCCATGCTACATCGCCTCCTTCCACTCAAACCGGACCCTGCCACGTTCATCACAGACAACCTCACAGCCCGCATGTTGCAGATTGTTAAGGATTTCTTTATAGCAGTCCTCAAAGCTGAAAACCACTTCGATACTGTTCTTGTCTATGTAAAAAGAGCAGTTATGGACGGACAGTCTATATAAAGAACGGTTCCGACCTC
>CAMWMM010000473.1 GCA_947175285.1 uncultured Lachnospiraceae bacterium | reverse complement strand
GCGAAGTTTCTCTTCGCATTATTATACAAAAAAAACAGAAATTATGCTATAATACCTTTGTAAATAATTATCTAAAATATCATTTCGAGGAAAGGTTTTCATTATATACCATGAATTTAAACAAGATAAAGATTCGTATCAATCAAGCGCTCATGTTGATGATTATTTTCTTCTGCCTTTTTGCGACACTGATCCAAGGAACCTTTTTATCCTCTGCGATTCCCGGAAACGTTATCCTTATCGGCTGTATTTTAACTGCCCTTTGCGTCTGGCTTTCTATTTGGTATTTCTATAAAAAAGAAAAGCTGACGGAAGAAAAAGTCGTGTTTGCAATTATCTTCTCCGGGATGCTTTTTCACTGTTGTTATGTGCTCTTATCCGGTCTTTACGAAAGGCAGCATGACGAAGGCGTTTACACCGGGATTGCAACAGATCAGATTAATCCCGGACATATCGGTTATATTGAGTATATCTATAAGTTTCGTAAGCTGCCTGACATGAATCCTTATGAGCTTTTTTCTTATTATCATCCGCCTCTGCATTATGCAATATCCGGATTATGGCTGATTTTGCTAACATCATTGGGCATGGCGGAGGACTTGGCTTTTGAAAATTTACAGGCGCTTCCGCTGTTTTATTCGGGACTGCTCATGCTCCTTACATATTGGATTTTGAAAAAGACAGGCACCAAAGGAAAGGCACTTTATTCGGGACTGCTTCTTGTGTCGATGCACCCGGCTCTTACCATTATGTCCGGCAGTATTAACAATGACATGCTCTCTACGTTACTGCTTGCATGCTGCATTTTTGCTACACTGTGTTTTATTCAGGAAAGAAGTCTTAAAAATTTATTGTGGATAGCGTTGTCCATAGGCTTTGGTATGTTGTGTAAAATCAATACCGCGGTCATCGCATTTCCTATCGGTCTTGTTCTATTGATGGATTTTATAGAAAAGATTCGCTCCAAAGATAAAAAGGCCATTTTTCGATGTATCAGAAATGATATTTTGTTTGGACTGACTGCAGGTGTGGTCGGTTTGGCTTGGATTGTTCGGAATCTGATACGTTTTCATGTGAAGCCCGGAATTTCTTCAGCAACAGAGGCTTCAGTGATGTATACAGGGAATTATGGCATATGGGCGAGGGTGGGAATTCCTTCCTTTGCAGATTGGCATTTTGATTTTCCTTTTCATCCTTTAAGCGGGGATGTGATTCATAATACTTGGGTGATTATGTTTCAAACTTCTTTATTTACGGAAGTTTATCCTGCAGAAATAAGCGGAATATCCCTTATACTGTGCAGGACTGCTTATGTGATGGCAATTTTTGCGGCTGTCTGTTCCGCTGTGCTGTTTTATATCACTCAATTTCAAAAGATAAAGAGCGGCGGACAAAAAAACGTATGCGAGGCAGTTTTTTTCCTTGCCGGCTACCTGATTTTTTTGGCAAGTTTTGTCGTTTTTGCTCTAAAATATCCCTATACATGCAGCAGTGATTTTCGCTACATTGTAATCTGTCTTGTATATATTGCAGTGGGATTAGCTGACAGCGGAAAGGTTGTTCCGGAAAAAACGAAAGCGGCGGCAGCATGTCGTGGTATTCGGATTTTAGTATGTGCTACACTTATTCTGACCGCTATAATATATATGACATGGCAGCAATGGGGCGGCATGATGTGAAAAAATCTAAAGACGGGGGTCAAGGGGGGACAGAGCTTTCAATGAGTTCCCATGCCAAGATTAGAATTGGAGAGAAAAAATATGAACATCGAACTCACAGAGCTTACACATGAGAATATTGCGTTTGCAAGCAGGATTGACAGAAGCGATATAAGCGAAAATTTTGTCGATAATATAAATACAATAATGGAATATACGGATTATGGAATTGAACATAGCTGTATCGGTCATACTTTTGTTATCAAGGAAAATGATGTATATATAGGATTAATTATGCTTGGAGAAGCAATAGAATGGGAAACTGATCCACCTGAAATGAAAAGCGAGCCTTTTTATCGCCTAATGGGGTTTGTTATTGATAAAAAGTATCGTGGTAAAGGAATCGGTGGTAAGGCATTGGAAATAGCAATTGCTGAAGTTTACAAAGATTTCGGAGTTAGACCTATCGCTTTAGGCTGCCATAAAGAAAATGAGTTGGCGGCTAAATTCTACATAAAACACGGATTCAAAAAAACTAAGTATATGGAACAAAATGATATATATTATTTAAGGTATCCTGATAGAACTTAAAATTTTCTAATCCCAATCTGAATTTAAGAGATATAATAATAGCATCAGCGAAAGGAAAATGAATATGGTTAATATCACACATTCAAAGATGAACCGTTATAATTATAAGGTATGGAAAAAATATTTTATGGCAAACGACAGAAAAAGGCTTCAGATAGATTTTTCCGGAGAAAAGGATCTTACGGAAGCAGAAAAAAAGCTGATTTTTCCGTCGATTCAGGCATTTCAGAAAGGGGAAGGCTCCGATGGCGCTTTTCTTATGCAGGTAGTTGAAGATTTTGCTTATAAGAATCATGAGGAAGATTACATAGAAGCTATGCGGCTGTTTGTGAAAGAGGAGAACTGGCATTCGGCATATCTGAAAAAATATATGGATTATCATGGCGTGAAGTCTAAAGACAGCACTTTTTTGGATGGATGCTTTCGCAGATTGAGAAAGCTTGGAGGGATAAAGTGTGAAATCACAGTACTGGTAACTGCAGAAATGATTGCTCTGACTTACTATGATGCATTATCCCGCTGTACAGAATCTCCCGCGCTAAAAGCAATCTGTGCGCAGATGCTGCATGATGAACTGCCGCATATTATGTTCCAGTCTTATACACTTAGTCGTATGGAGAACAGGTGGTTTGACCGGGCATTGAGAGTTCTTTTTATGACCGCCACGCTGATGACGGTATGGATTGCTTTTCATGAGGTATATCTTCATGGAGGATATACTTTATCCCGGTATATAAGAGAAAATATGGGGTATTTGAAACAATCCATATTTTTGACAAGAGTAATTTAGCGGAGGGCTTGAGATGCTTGTTTTATGTTCAAATGGATTGTCGAGTGAAAACCTGTTGAAAGCTATGAGTAAAAGAATCAAAGAGTGCAGCAAAGCGGCTGTGGTGGTAACAGCAGATAATGAATATAAAGAAAAAAACTATCACGTGAATAGAGTCGTTGCAGAATTAGAGTCACTCAATCTTTGTGTTGACATATTGGACTTGGATAAGATTCCCGCTGAAAATCTTCTTAATTACGATGTTGTGGAATTTATAGGCGGAAATCCTTTCTATTTGTTGAATTCTATAAGGGAACATAATGCTGTTGATGTACTAAAAGCCGTTGCAGACACAAAGGTTGTGATAGGCTGGAGTGCTGCGGCGTTTGTATTTGGTCCGACTTTGGAATTAGTAAATATATACTCTGCTGATATGAACTTTCTCGGTTTAAAAGATTTAAGCGGAATAAAACTTACTGATGTAGAAGTTTTACCGCATTATGAGAAATTTTTAAAAAGATTTGACAGATTTGAAGAAAAGTGCCGGATGTATGAGAAGGAACATTCAGTGGAAGTAATTCGCTTGAATGACGGAGAAGGTGTTTTTATTGAGGGCAGCACCATAGATATATGTCATGTATAAGCTGATATTAATTCAAATGAACAGCTTCCGGTTTGAAATACACAATAACTTTTTGAAAAAGGGTGGTATTTATTATACCAAAAATGGAAGAATGATAGTATAGTGCAATAAAGTATTTGATATTTGATGGTATTTATAGTATCATATTATCTGGATGTTTTTGTGGAAGGAGAAATTATCATGAAACGCTTATCTCAAGAAAAAATGGTGGATATTGTAAAAAGTCTGAGAAAAACCAAAGAATTAACACAAGAGCAATTAAGCGCAGAAACAGGAATCAATAGACAGATGATTGGTAGATTGGAGAAATGTGAATATATGCCTTCTATTCCTCAGTTAGAGAAACTGGCTGAAGTTTTGGGATTCAGTATTCCTGATTTGTTTGTGGAGAATGAACCAACAGTATATACTGCATACCGTAGTTCGAGTATGTCTA
>CAMWMM010000472.1 GCA_947175285.1 uncultured Lachnospiraceae bacterium | reverse complement strand
CACCGGAATTTCCACTTTCCAGTCCTCGAATGCCCTGCGAATCCGCTCCAGATGGTTTCCCGTAATATCCTCATAGCTGTCGATTCCCGCAAAGACTTTCGGCAGCGCTAACTGTGCCGCCTGATATCCCTCGTTATGAAGTGTTTCCGCGGCTTTCTCAATTTCCATTTTCCCGTAATCATGCGCTCTTACGCCTATTTTCATCTAATAACACCTATACCTTTCTTCTCACATCAGTGGGGAGAATGCTCTATTTTAGGCATTCTCCTGCGCGAGACTTAGAACTTCTTAGCGAAACAGCCAAGCCTGATAATCAGGCTTTTGCTGTCTGAGCTTTAGAAGTTCTTCTCGCGCTAGTCGAGATGGAAAAGGGGCTTCAAATCAATGGATACCGGGCTGTTGTCCGGATTTGTCTCCATAATATCCGCCATAAAATCCCACCATTTCCGGTTGATGGCCGTGTCTGCGCCTTTCGCCCAGAGTTCTTCATCCTCTATCTCAATATAGCCAAACAAAGTCAGTGTTTCTTTATCCAGAAAAATAGTATAATTTTTTCCGCCGTGTTCATGTATCATATCTTTCATTTCCTGCCACAACTCATTATGACGTTTCTCATATTCCGCTTCCTGTCCCGGATATAATTTCATTTTAAAACCTTTAATCATAGTATCTGCTCTCCTTTTTTATTCTTTTTCTTTATATCGACCGAAATTCATTTATATTGTACCATATCCATTTTGGAATCTCCACAGATAATTTCGCCGTATATATGTGCTTTTTCTACCATTCGTGCATAAAGAAATACAACTCATGCACAAAATGCATTTTTAACTAATATTCTGATATTATGGTCGAAATTGCTGTATTTTTGTATGAAAGCAATCTAGTGGAAAATCAAGGTTTTTTGTATAATAATACTAACTATGGAAGGAGGGTTTATTATGCAGTTGGATTTTAACAAAGAACAGATTGAGGATGTCATTGACAGAATTGTAGACAGAACTATGAAAATGGACTTAACATGGGACTGGCCCTGCGGTGTGGCTTATTATGGCATCAGTGAAGCTTATGAGAAAACAGGAAAGGAAAAGTATCTGACGCTTTTAAAAGAACGCATAGATGAATTAATTGCTCTTGGTCTGCCAAAAGTATGGACTGTTAATGCCTGCGCTATGGGACACTGTCTGGTTACGCTCTATCAGGCTACCGGAGAACAGAAATATTGGGACATTGTCATGAGCAAGATAGCCTATCTGCAAAAAGAAGCTCTCCGCTTCGGTGATAATGTACTACAGCATACTGTATCCGCCGACAATGATTTTCCGGAACAGGCATGGGCCGATACATTGTTTATGGCAGCATTTTTCCTGCTTCGGGTAGGCGTTATCAATAAAGATGAAGCGATGATTGATGATGCCCTGAATCAGTGGTACTGGCATATCAATTATTTACAGGATGACAAAACGGGCTTTTATTATCACGGCTATAACAATATTACAAAAGACCATATGTCCGGCATCTACTGGGGAAGAGCCAATGCCTGGGCAGCTTATACAATGTCAAAAGTAAGCGGCATTTTACCGGAATGCTACTTATATCCGAAATATCTGGATATTGCCGGTTCCTTAAATGACCAGCTTGCCGCTCTCAAAACGGTACAGACGCCAAACGGTCTCTGGCGTACGGTTTTAAATGACGAAGAATCTTATGAGGAAATTTCAGCGGCTGCAGGAATTGCAACAGCTATGTTAGAACGCGGCAATCCGCTTCATACCCGCTATATCAACAAAGCAATCCAGGGTCTTTTGGACAATGTCAGCGAAGACGGCAGAGTGATGAATGTGTCAGGCGGCACTGCCGTTATGAAAGATATTGAGGGCTACCGCGGCATTTCCAGACGTTGGATACAGGGATGGGGCCAGGGACTTGCACTTGCCTTTTTCAGCAACGTATTAGTCTCTGCCGATATCGCAAAAGACGGGGCGCTCTAATGCAGCATTCAGAAAAGAGGTAGGAGGAATATTTATGGAGAAGCGAAAAGGCGGCTTTACACTGCCGGGAGAATCAGGCTACGAAGATCTGACATTAAAATTAGCAGAAAAATGGGGTGCAGATGTCATTCGTGACAGCGACGGTACGGAACTGTCAGAAGATATTATTCATGCAGGGTACGGTATCTATTCCACTCTCTGTATCATCCGTGACCACAACGAATGGGCAGGAAAGAACCGCGATAAACTGCAACAGACATTTTTATGCACAGAACCCGTAACGGCCGTCTCCGAAAACAGTCAGGGACTGACAATAACATTAATGGAGGATTTCTTTGCAGAACAATTTGAGGTAAATGACTGCCCTGCTTCCATGAAATACTGGCAGGTCTATGACAGAACTTCCAACACTCTTGTTCCTGCCGAAAACTGGACTTACGACAAAGCGCAGGGAACCGTTACGATACATAATGTTACGTTATGGCATAAATATACGGTGAGTTTTCTTGCCTATCGTATCTGGGAAGAGATTTCCATGTACAATCACACGACCAATAACTGGGATAAAGAGCATCTTATGCAGATTGACCCCAGATATCCGGAAACCCGTGAGTATATGACAGACTGGCTGAAAAAATGGTGTGAATCCCATCCTGATACAACAGTTGTACGCTTTACTTCGCTCTTTTACAATTTTGTCTGGATTTGGGGTTCCCATGAAGAATGCCGTTCCCTTTTCTCGGATTGGGGTTCTTATGATTTTACCGTCAGTGAACGGGCGCTTGACGAATTTGCCGCGCAGTATGGTTACTCTTTGACCGCAGAAGATTTTATCAATCAGGGAAAACGCCATGTAACACATATGCCGGGTGATGCTCATAAAGCTGACTGGATGAAGTTTATTAATGACTTTGTTATTTCTTTCGGCAGACAGTTAGTAGATATCGTACATGAATATGGCAAAAAAGCTTACGTTTTCTATGATGACAGCTGGGTTGGCTTAGAGCCTTACAACGGCAGATTCGGTGAATTCGGTTTTGACGGACTTATTAAATGTGTTTTTTCCGGTTACGAGGCAAGGCTTTGTGCAGGCGTCGATGTTCCCGTACATGAACTCAGACTGCATCCGTACCTGTTCCCGGTAGGGCTTGGCGGCGCACCGACTTTTATGGAAGGCGGAGATCCTACGACAGAGGCAAAACGATACTGGAATCATATCAGAAGAGCGCTTTTACGTTCTCCGGTAGACAGAATCGGACTGGGCGGTTATCTGCACTTAACAGAGGGATTCCCTGATTTCTGTGATTATATTGAACAGCTTACACAGGAATTTCATATGATTCAGGATTTCCATAAAGAAGGCGCACCATACCATATTAAAACTAAAGTTGCTGTGCTGCATTCCTGGGGCGCATTGCGTTCCTGGACGTTATCAGGACATTTCCATGAGACGTATCAACATGATTTAATCCACATTAACGAAGCGCTTGCCGGACTTCCTGTAGAGGTATCTTTTCTCTCCTTTGAGGATGTGAAAGCAGGACGTCTGGATGGTATTGACGTTGTTATTAATGCCGGTTATGCGAACAGTGCATGGAGCGGCGGTGATGCCTGGAAAGATGAGAAACTTATAGAAATCCTCACACAGTGGGTATATCAGGGCGGCACTTTCCTTGGCGTTAATGAGCCGTCGGCAACAACCGGCTACGATACATACTTCAGAATGGCTCATATACTCGGCGTGGATGAAGATACCGGAGAAAGAATCTGTCACGGAAAATGGCTCTTTGAAGCATCTGACCCGCAGGGACTTGTTCCTGACGGTGCAGAACTGATTTCCAAACCGAACCGCTACTTGACAGACGGCAAAACGCATGTTCTAATGGAAAAAGACCAGATGCCGGTACTGACTGTTCATGACTTTGGAAAAGGAAAAGGTATCTATCTTGCTTCTTTCCAGTTTAGCGATGCCAATACGAGACTCCTTTATCAGCTTATCCGTTATGCCGGAGGTGAAGGCGTTACAGGAATGTATATGACGGATAACTGCTATACCGAATGCGCTTATTATCCGGAAAGCAAGACATTAGTCGTTATCAATAACAG
>CAMWMM010000471.1 GCA_947175285.1 uncultured Lachnospiraceae bacterium | reverse complement strand
TGCCTATTCTCGTCATTACAATCTGATATTACAAAATTTTTCATCTTCAATTCATCGACTGTCATATTACGATAAGCCCTTCTTAAAACATTATCGCATTGAAATTCTTCGAATATTTTTCTCAAAAAAACATTATCTTCTTCTTTTGCAAATTCTCTCTGCATACACATAGCTATTTCATTTAACAGATTAATATGCTTTTTTAAGCTTTTAGTATATGTATATTTCCATAATCCGCTGCTTTTACATCTTCCTTTTTCCCATACAAACCCCCTATATAACAGTTCTCCCAAAACAGCATTTTTTTCTATTATCTTAAACATATCACCACGGACCTTCTTCATTTGTATAAATTTCCCGCAATGGACCACAAGTAAAGGCATTATTCAAAAACTCTTCTATTGAATTCCCTGCAATTGACAAACTCGCCCAATCACCAAGATATACCTTTTTACTTGCGCCTACATAAACAATCCAAGAAAAACATTCCCCTATTGGAAATAGTTCTTCCTTAGCAGCAGCATTGAATATTTCCAATCTGTCATACTCGCCGCTTCCTCCATAAACCGGATCAAAATCCAATTGTACACCACAATACCTTTTATAACTACGGGTGTTCATATGTATATCTCCCAATTCTTCTAAAACAGATTTGGCATAATCATTAACAATATATCCTTCCTTTGTTAAAACCCGAATCCAATAAGTTATATCCCGTTTTCTGCCCTCACTCCATCCGTGTTCTTTTAAAACATTTAGTACATATTTATCTAATAATTCCGTATTCATATTAATCTCCTGTCTTTAAAAGATTTTTTATTATCTCGTCGCTCATTATTTTTACAGCATTTTCAGGGTAACTAATATCATTATACGGGATAGTGAAAATCTCTTTTCTGCCTAATAAGAATCTTAACATATACTTATCTTCATTTTCATTAATTTTATTAAGAACCCGTGTACTTTTTCTGATAAATCGGTCAATGACTTTATTTCTTGATACAGACCAACTTGAATTAAAATATTCAATAACCAGCGTATCATATTCTGTTGGAAATTCCGGTCTGAAAGTTTCTTCTTCTGTCATTTCAAAATAATATTGATTATCCTTCTTAAACATTACGCCATTTTTAACAAACTGCTCACATGCTGTCTGTAATAAATTTCCATCATAATATTCAACATATGAACTATTATTTTCTTTCAATGTCATTGAAACTTTCCATGGATCAATACCACACCACCTGCTTCTATACCCAAAATCCCAATCAATAAACATTTTTTCACAAAAAGCCGTACAGCCCTTACCATGAAGCTTATAGCTGATTCCTTCTGCCGTAAACTCCATTTTTTTACAACTTGACCTATACATGAAAAAATCATACTTATTTCTCAAATTTAAATTTTCAGAATTATTAATACTGTTTATTAGAATATTGCATACATCTTCCACGTTTCTAATATATTCTTTTAAAACAGTTTGTATTTTTTCTTCCATATGGAGCCTTTCGGGATTCCGACTATCATAATCTTATCATCCCACACTCTTAAATAAACCGGATAGTCATTTAAGTACCATTTACTCATACGGGCAATCTCGGAGCGGCTGTAATCTTCTTTGAGTTCTTCCGGTTTCCCGTAACTCCAGATGACATTACCGCTTTCATCAAACAGCATCGCCCATCACATATTGGGGCAGTCTTAAATGATAACTAATCACGATTATCAAAAAAAGTGCAAAATTTGCCGCAAACATCAATCCTGTAATCACTGCAAGCGCCATTGCGTAATAAGATACTTTCCGCATCCCCGGCAAGTTTCTTCTTATTTTCATATATACCACTCTTTCTATATCAGTTTATACCCAAGTCCGCGCGCGGTCAACAGATGCTTAGGATGAGAAGGGTCTTCCTCGATTTTCTCCCGCAGCCGTCTGATATGCATGATTAAAGTATTTACATAACCATAGCTTCCCAGATTCACCTGACAGTCTCCCAGCTTAATTACTTTCTTTTCCATATCCCCGTCTTTGACATGATATACTCTTTTTAACACTGCTTTTACACGCAAAAGCACCTCTTTAGGCAGAAAAATAACCGGCACTTCCAAATCACAGTGTACCATTTTTTCTTCTCCCATAAAAGCGGTTCCTTACATTCTTAATGTAAATGTAAGGTAAGCTTCATTCCCATGCAAAACAGCAGATTGCCCTGCGCACCGACCAGCCTGCATCAGTTATTTCACTGCTTCATCGGGACGGATTCATGATGCCGACCATGATGTCAGTCCTTGCCTCCTGGCTTGCTGACATCAAACATAAAGACAACACTTATAAACAGATTGGGACGAAGCCAGCAAAATAAGTACCTATTACTATCGCGCTTTCTCGCCTGTGGAAACCGCTTCCGTGATTTACATCTTTGTCTGGCTTATCATCTTTTATCTTGCAGGAAGATTTGTTTTTACACGCAGGGAAGCATAGTAAACACAGTCCCGTATGGCTCGCCTTCTTTATTCTGCCGGTCATATCCGCTTTTTTCGGAACATCCAACTACCTGATCAAGCTATCGTAGGCAGTGATTGGTACAGCCTCTGGACACAGCATACTCTTTTTCTGTGCTATTTTTTCATGCCCGCCCTAATCAGCACTTACTGTTCTTATCTATGGCGGTTAGAACACATGCGGAATAATTGGAACAGTTTCCTGACTGCTCCCGTGTCCCTGCTCTACTTTTTATGCGGCAAAATCTGCGGTATAGGCGGCTTAGTAATGACAACTAAAGGATGGGGATTATACTACCCTTATTCACTCTATAGTATGGGAATGCACGCCAACAACCCGAATCTGGAACCGGATATGACAGTATTTATCATGAGCAGTATCATTTATATCATACTGTTTTCAATCCTGTCGGTAACTGCCTTGAAAAAACACGAATAACATGCTATTCTAATTTAAAATTTTAATTAGAAACCGGGGAGAAAGATATGTGGACAGCAGACAACTGGAAAGATTATGAAGTAATAGACACCTCTGCGGGTGAAAAACTGGAGCGATGGGGAGCCTATCTGTTAGTCAGACCCGATCCGCAGGTTATCTGGAATACGCCGAAAAAGCATTCCGGCTGGAAAAAAAGGAACGGACACTACCATAGAAGCGCAAAAGGCGGCGGTGAATGGGAATTTTTTAATCTTCCCGATGAATGGAGCATCTGCTACGGAGAACTGACTTTTCATTTAAAGCCTTTCAGTTTCAAACATACCGGGCTCTTTCCGGAGCAGGCCGTCAACTGGGATTGGTTTTCTTCTATTATAAAGGACGCCGTTTCCCGCAATTCCGAGCGTCCTGTCAAAGTTCTGAATTTATTTGCCTACACCGGCGGCGCCACCATTGCCGCTGCCAAGGCGGGTGCGCATGTTACGCATGTAGACGCTTCAAAGGGTATGGTGACATGGGCGAAAGAAAATGCTGTTGCTTCCGGACTTGGCGATGCACCGATACGATGGCTTGTGGATGACTGTGTCAAATTTGTCGAGCGGGAAATCCGCCGCGGAAATACTTATGACGCTATCATTATGGATCCGCCCTCCTATGGCAGAGGCCCTAAAGGCGAAATCTGGAAAATAGAAGAAAGCATCTTTCCGTTTCTGGAACTAACGTCTCAGATTCTGTCAGAAGATGCTCTCTTTTTCCTGCTTAATTCCTATACAACAGGCTTACAGCCCGCCGTATTGTCTTATATGTTAAATACCGTTATCACGCCTAAATTCGGCGGTCATGTACAGGCCGACGAAATCGGGCTTCCGGTCAGCAGCAATCACCTGATACTGCCCTGCGGCGCTTCCGGACGATGGCAGGCATAACCGGTTTTTGCAAAAAACATTAATGCAGCCCATAGCTTATGCCCAATGCCGCAATAGCTATAATAAGTACTAAATATAATGCAAGAATGATTCCAATAAAAATCAAATATGCTTTGAAATAATTGGATTTACTCTTTTTCTCCGTGCTGCCGAATGCCCATACAAATGCCATAACGATGTTTACACAGGGTATTATCATAATTAAAAAGGTAATCAGCCATTCGCCTATTTTCATCGGTTCTTCCAAATCAAGTGGTGAGTCCTGCTGATACG
>CAMWMM010000470.1 GCA_947175285.1 uncultured Lachnospiraceae bacterium | reverse complement strand
AGTACGGAATCCCAATCGCGGAAACCGTATTTTTTCATAATGGCATCCTCATACCGCGGAATCAGAATATCCTGTGTATTGATGGATTTTGCCTTACAATAATTTAAAAGTAATTCTTTACCTTTTACGATATTATCTTCTTTTAACTGCTGTTTAAACCACTGGTTTATTTTATTTTTGGCCTGTGTGCTTCTCACAATATTCAGCCAGTCACGGCTTGGACCCTTTGAGTTCTGAGAAGTCATAATCTCTATCTGGTCGCCGTTTTTTATCTCATAATCTATCGTCACAAGTTTTCCGTTTACCCTTGCGCCAATCATCTTATTACCGACCGCACTATGCACATTATAAGCAAAATCTATCGGCGTAGAACCTGCCGGTAATGTTTTTACATCTCCTGTAGGGGTAAAACAATAGACATGATCGGAAAACAGGTTCAAATCACTCTTTAAAAGCTTCAAAAACTCCTTATTATCCTCTGCGGTCTGCTGCCATTCCAGAATCTGACGCAGCCAGATTAACTTTTCTTCCTCCTGCGCCTCCACTTTCTTGCCGTCAGATGCCGTCTTATACTTCCAATGCGCCGCAATACCGTATTCCGCCGCCTTATGCATCTCATACGTACGTATCTGGATTTCAAAAGGCTGTCCGCCGGAGCCGATTAGTGTGGTATGCAGTGACTGATACATATTGGCTTTCGGCATTGCAATATAGTCCTTGAAACGTCCCGGAATCGGTTTGTACATTGCATGAATGACGCCAAGCGCCGCATAACAGTCCTTGACCGTATCTACAATAATACGCACGGCGAATAAATCATAAATCTGGTCTATTGTCTTATTCTGATTCTTCATTTTTTTATAGATGCTGAAAAAGTGCTTGATGCGGCCGTCAATCTGCGCTTTGATACCGGCATGCACAATATGTTCCCTTACTTCGTCTACGATGGACTGAATATATTTCTCGCGTACGCTTTTGCGAACTGCAATCGTATCCACCAAGTCATAATATGCTTCCGGCTCCAGATATTTCAAAGATAAATCATCCAGTTCCACTTTAATTCTGGAAATACCAAGTCTTTGTGCGATAGGACAATAAATATCAAGTGTTTCTCTTGCCACTTCCTGCTGTTTCTCCGGTTTTCTATACTGCAGCGTCCTCATATTATGCAGTCTGTCGGCAAGCTTAATAATAATAACGCGGATATCTTTTGCCATTGCCAAAAACATCTTCCGCAGATTTTCCGCCTGTCTTTCCAGTTTTTCCGCGTCTTTATCATTATTGTTTTCCCCATGGAAATTCAATTTATCCAGTTTGGTAACGCCATCTACCAAAAGCGCCACATCCGCGCCAAATTTCTCTTTGATTTCCTCATCTGTTATCGGCGTATCTTCCACCACATCATGTAAAAGCCCCGCCACTATCGTTTCTTTATCCAATTCCAAATCAGCAAGAACAATCGCTACGCAGAGAGGATGGATAATATACGGCTCTCCTGACTTACGAACCTGATCCTTATGCGCTTCATATGCCACCTCATAGGCTTTTTCAATCAGAGAAATATCATCGGACGGATGGTATTTTTGCACACGGGTAATTAATTCCTGATACAAAGCCTCAGGACTTTGAAATTCCTCTATCGCTTCAATTCTTCCATCATCAAAAACAACTTCCATTTTTTCTTCTGTCGCCATACACTCACCAGTCACTTTGTTTGAATTTCATCTGTTTCATTTTTTGAGGATATTTTAAGAATACATGAACCGCTTTGCTTAGTCAATATAAATAATGCCAATTTCTTAGCATTTCCGCCCATCTGTTATCATCAATTTTATTGACGCAGATAGTTATCAATGATACTATTTTAAGAAAAACCATACGCAATTCTGGAAAGGGAATGGGCACTTATATGAACCAAACAGAAATTGATCTTCTGAATTTTGAAAACGATTTATTACAAACACGCAAAAAATTGAATGACCTGATTTATCAATTTTATCATAATCCGCAAACGCCCGAGAACAAGGCAGTCTATCAGGATAAAATTTCTCATCTTGAAATAGAATTAAAATATATGAACGAGCAGTTCCGGATGCTGAAAGGCAGACAGACCGCTCCGTATGCGTCTGAACAGCAGACGTTTCGCGTATATCCGCAGACGCCGCCCGCTGCCCGTCCGGAGCAGCCGCGCAAAGATTATGAAAAATTATTCGGCAAAAGCTTTATGGGTATTTTTGCCTCTGTGCTGATTTTTATCAGCCTGATTATTTTTGCCACCCTGATGATGCCCTATCTGACCGATACAATGAAGCTATTCGGACTGTATATCTTAAGCTTCGGACTGTTATCGGCAGGCTTTCTGCTTTCCCGCAAAAACCCGGCGAATAAGTTCTACCTTGCAGTCATCGGCTGCGGTGTCGGTTCGCTGTACATATCTCTGCTGTTGAGCGATTTTTATTTTAAAGTGTTCGGAGATATTTTATTATATGTCTTTATTCTTGTATGGGCAGTTTTCGTCAGATACTTATCCCGCTTAAAAAGCCTTGTTTTCCATGTAATTGGGCAGCTTGGCATTTTTATCGCGACCATACTGGGAACCGTTCTATGCGTCAACGACAGCGATATTGCAAAATTCCTCGTATTAACGGTTTTTTACTTTATTTCCGCCGTTGTTTTCTCAAATGCCGTTTTTTCCATAAAAGAGAAAAAATTCCTGCCCCCCAGGGCTTATGAAGATAATTTATGCAACCATATTTTTAAAACTCTGAATCTGCTCGTCCTGACGATTGGCATTTCCTATCTGGACATGACGAACCTCAGAACGATAACAGTTGTTCTTGTTCTGTTGTTCATACTGTCTGAATATTACTTTTCTTACCGGGAAGAATGCAGACACGGTATTGTCTTTCAGTTTCTTACGATTGCCAATTTCACCCTGTTCTTCTGGCTTCTCCGGCAAATGGAACTTTGGTCGGAGGATGTTTCTGTCTTAGTAACGTATCTTTTGTCCATCGCCTTGTTATTTTACATCACCAAAAAGAACGCCGGATACCGAATTGTTTCAGAACTTTATTGCTTTCTAATTATTTTCTTAAACTGCTATAACGGCTTCTTCATCGGCAGGCACCTTTATGCGTATTTTACAACAATTCCTTTCATGCTCTATGGCGGACTGAAAAAGAAAAAGCCTTACCTTTATGCGGGCATTGCCTTTCTTGTCGCCTTTTTCAGATTGGACTCCGACCTTGAACATCTGATTATGGCAATCCTTATCTATGCCGTATTTTTATACCTCTGTCCTAAATTGGACGATATGTATTTCAGACTGTTCAGTTATCTCATGCTGACGCTTATAACAACGTCCCTTGTACATGACTGCACCCATACCTTCTTCAAACAGCTTGCTATCGAGCCTTTAGGCGTAAAATCGAATCTGATTACCTTTTTCGTCATTGCCGCCCTGCATCTTATTCTGTCAAAACTGGAATATCTCGGAGTGCAAAAACCTATTAAGATTATGATGTACCTAATCAACGGCGTACTGATGATCGTGGGCTGCTTCTATCTATACGATTCCGTTTGGCAGATTCCGCTCATTCTGATAACGGTATTAATATTTATGGTCAATTCCAAGCGCCTTTTGCAAGAGGATGTTCGAGCCGGCTATTACGTCGCGTTAAAGTATACGGTGCTGATGATCTGCATTCTTACTTCCTATGATGCCGCCAATTATTTTATCAGCATCTGCCTGTTATTATTTGCTATCCTGAGCATCATCATCGGATTTTATAAGAATACGACGACCTTCCGCCTATACGGGCTGATCCTATCCATGGTCAGCGTCTTTAAACTGATTATGATTGACATCAAATACGACAGCACCCTCGAAAATGCCGTCAGCTTCTTCGTCAGCGGCATCCTCTGCTTCATCATCAGCTTCCTCTATAACAAAATCGACCACAGCCTCAAGAAAAAAGACTAAAAAGACACAGGCGCTTTGTCCTGTGTCTTTCGTATTTGCAAAATATTTTGCGAGAAATTGCGCAGGAGAATGCAACGCATTCTCCGAATCGTCGCTATTAAGCGACGATTTTTACATCATACCGCCCATACCGCCGGCGCCTGCAGGCATTGCAGGTTCTGCCT
>CAMWMM010000469.1 GCA_947175285.1 uncultured Lachnospiraceae bacterium | reverse complement strand
ATTACGGCGAGGTCTCTTGTGGTTGATGAAGACGCATGCTTTGACGGAAGATGTACCATGACAACAAATAACGCAGATGCAAAATCCGGAAAGGACAGCGGCAGTCAAAATCAAACCGCTGCTTCCGGCAGTGCATCTGCGGAATCTGAAAAAATCAGATAAGTTTTAGAACATAATCAGACTGGTTTGACTTCCATCCGGTCGGCAGCAGGAACAATAACAGTATCATTTCCCTCTGTCCGGGTGGAAGCGCCTGATACGGCAACACCGGTCATATTCATCAAACGGATAGTATACGGTTTAGCGGAAGACGCCTGAATCGTAATCTCTCCGTTTCTTTTTATGGCGGAAATCGTAAGTTCTGCGTCGCCTTTCATGTTATAAACAACACTCGAAGTCTCTTCGCCCTCAGTCAGTGCATAGATTCTGATTTCCGCACCGTCGGCATAATCATAATCCGGTCTGTCATCTTTGGCGCCGATGGCAATCATGCTGTTTTCTTTTACCATCAGGGGCAAATGCAGATAGTCGTATTCTTTCTCTATCCATGTGCCGCCTTCCATCACTTCTCCGGTAAAGAAATCTGTCCAAGTACCTTTCGGCAGATAGAAGATACCTTTGCTTTCATCATTGAATATCGGAGCAACTAACAGGTTATCGCCCAGCATATACTGCTTATCGAGATAGTGGCAGTTTCTATCCTGTGTAAAATCCAGTACCATACTGCGCATAGTCGGGACACCGGACTTGGATGTGTCAATTGCCGTTTTGTATAAGTAGGGCATAAGTGCAGCTTTTAATTTTGTGAAGCTTCTGACAACATCTACGGCTTCCTCATCATAAAGCCACGGAACACGATAGGACTGGCTTCCGTGCAGACGGCTGTGGGAGGAAAGAAGGCCGAACGCTACCCAGCGTTTGTATACATCCGCAGTAGAGGTATGCTCAAAACCGCCGATGTCATGTGCCCAGAAGCCAAATCCGGACATCAGCAGGGATAAACCGCCGCGGAGGCTCTCTTCCATGGATTCATAGTCGGACCAGCAGTCGCCGCCCCAGTGTACAGGGAATTTCTGACCGCCGACGGTCGCGGAACGGGCGAATAAAACAGCTTCTCCTTTGCCGCGTTTTTTCTCTAACAGCTCATAGACAACTTTGTTATATAAGTATGTATAATAGTTATGCATTTTTTTCGGGTCGGAGCCGTCCGCATAAACGCAGTTGACGGGAATCCTTTCACCGAAATCTGTCTTGAAGCAGTCCACGCCCATATCGAGTAAAACTTCCAGTTTATCCTGATACCATTTGCATGCTTCGGGATTGGTAAAATCGACTAACGCCATGCCCGGCTGCCACATATCCCACTGCCACACGTCGCCGTTTGTCCGTTTCAGAAAATAATCTTTTTCCATGCCCTCTGCAAACATGGTGGATTCCTGACCGATATAGGGATTAATCCATACACAGATATTCAGCCCCTTGTCCTTAATTCGCTTTAACAGTCTTGCCGGGTCGGGAAATACTTCATCATCCCATAGAAAATCGCTCCAGTGGAATGCTTTCATCCAGAAACAGTCAAAGTGAAAGGTACGAAGAGGAATTCCGCGATCCAACATGCCGTCGATAAAGCTCATAACCGTTGCCTCGTCATAGTCGGTTGTAAAGGATGTGGAAAGCCACAGGCCGAACGTCCAGGGAGCAGGCAGGGAGGGTTTTCCTGTCAGGTCAGTATATCTTGTCAATACTTCTTTCATGGACGGACCGTTGAAAAAGAAATAATCCAGACTGCCGCCCTCCACACAGAAAGCGGTTTTAGTTACGTTTTCCGTCGCAAATTCAAAAGAAACTTTTTCCGGATGGTTGACTAAAACGCCGTATCCCTTATTAGAAAGGTAAAACGGAATATTTTTGTATGACTGCTCCGTGCTTGTGCCGCCGTCTTCATTATAGATTTCCACAGACTGTCCGTTTTTAACAAAGGGCGTAAAACGTTCTCCTGTACCGTAGAGCAGTTCGCCGACGCCGATACTTAACTGCTGGCGCATATAGGTATCCTGTAAATCTCCGTCTAAGTCGTAGCAGTCGCCTGTCCAGTTTGTTTTTATCATACCAAGGTCTTTTGCGGTACTCTGGGTAATTACTTTCCCATCTCTGCAATAGCGCATATACCATGTTTTTTTGCCGATTTCAAGAGAGAGGGAGCCGCTTGTGATAATAAGTTTATCGTCGCTGTCTTTTACCTGTAAAGTTTGAGGCGTGTCCAGATTCAAATCAAATGAGGGCGTGACAGGACGTCTGCCCATATAGTGGTCAGTCCGTACGCGAATGACATCCGGCATTGGTGAAGTAATGCGGATAGTCAGATTGGCGCCGCCCAGCGTATCGCCGCGATGGGATATCTTATGGGTAGGTGCACATATGGTCACTTCTTTATCCGTGATTTTAGTATAGTAGATTTGCGTGGGAGCAAAGCATTCCACTCCCTCCTTGAGAAGCCAGCAGCCATTGCCGAATTTCATAATAACCTCCGTTCCGGAAACACCACCTGAAATTGAAGTATCTCCTCTATCATTTTTTAAAATTTTATAATATTATAAAGATAATTCTTAGATAAGAATAGTATCATTTTTATAGATATACTAATGCAATTTTTATAGAAAAGAAAGTGATGAAACAAATGGTGAAAAGAAAATTCAGATTTACGGCAATCATCAACAGAGCGCCTGTCAGGAAGCAGCTATATTTGATGTATGCGGCTGTTATTGTCGTGCCCGTTGTGCTAATCGGTATGTTTTTGCTTTTATACACTTACCGTATGATGGTCAACTATCATACGGATTTACTGGAAGCCGATAATCACCGGGTTAGAAATATTTTATTTGAAATTACGACGCAGATTTATAATATATCGGAAAATATATCTTTTAATCAGGAAATTCAGGAAATTCTGACAAATGGGTATGACTCGCAGCAGGAATATAAAGAGGCAGTCGTACAGAACAGTGTGCTGGATGGGTATGAAGAAATCCATACGGAAATAAGCAGCATTGAAATTTATACGGATAATCCGTCGCTTGTATCTTATAAACAGTTTTGTCAGGTGGATGAAGAAATTGCGGGTGCGGATTGGTATCAGAAAGCCATAGCACAGTCCGGGATTTTCTGGCAGGAGATGTCAAGAGAAGATCAAAACCGGAACCAATATTGGAATTTGTGTCTGGTTAGGAAAATACCGTTGATTAATTCCTCTTATCATGCGGTGCTTGTTATTCGTATCAGTGATAATTATCTGCGGACGAGGGTAGACAGCAGTGAATATATTAATATGCTTTCCGTAGGGGATAGTACGGCTTTTTACAGTTCTGACAGAGAGAAGTACGGGCAGGCGCTGCCCTGTGAGATTGATTATGAGGAACGATATTTCCGGTATACGGGACGGGTTGATTGGAATGGAAAGACATGTTTTATAAATGTTTCTGCGTTGGATACGTATCAGTCCGAGCCGGATATTTATGTATGTACGATTGATGAGCAGGGATATGCGGATATTTGGAGCATTCTGTATCTGTGCAGTATGGTGCTTTTAGTGGCGCTGATTATTCCGGGAATTATGCTTCCTGTTTTAAGGGCATATGAAGCACAGATTAAGGAACAGGAACTGCTGATCAGACAGCAGGAGATGGAGTTTAAGATGCTCTCGAGTCAGATAAATCCGCACTTCTTATATAATACGTTAGAGACCATTCGCATGAAAGCTTTTACAGCGGGAGATAAGGAGGCAGCGACGGCAATAAAGCTGCTAGGAAAATCCATGCGCTATGTATTAGAGACAACGGGAACCGTTTTTACAACACTGCAGGAAGCGTTGAACCATGCGGATGTTTATATGCAGATACAACATATGCGCTTCAGAGAGCGGATTCAGTATGAGAAAAGAATAGAGGACGGGCTGGACACGGCACAGTATCGTATTTTGCCGTTGGTTTTGCAGCCCCTCATAGAAAATGCCATTGTACATGGATTGGAAGAAACGGAGGAAGGAGGCAGAATTGTACTTTCCATTGTCAGAAAAAAGATGGAGGGGAGTGAACTCTTTATTATAGATGTGGAAGATAACGGGTGCGGTATGACGAAAGAAGAACTTGACAG
>CAMWMM010000468.1 GCA_947175285.1 uncultured Lachnospiraceae bacterium | reverse complement strand
TTATATAATGACGCAAATTAGGTTTATTGGAAAACTAATAACTCTAGAAGTATGGGGATGGTTTATGGTGGGTTACCTTTCAAAGTTTCCTTTATTTGTCATTTGCCAAATAAATCACTATGAGTACCAGTCCGAACTAAAGTTAAAACCAACACACTCCCCTCAATACGGTAAATCAGCAGCCAGTCCGGGAGTATATGGCACTCACGGTATCCGGCCCAGTTTCCGGTTAAGGCATGGTCCTTGTTTTTCTCCGGAAGTTTTTCCCCCATCGCAAGGGCAGCAATCACATCATCCAACAGCCCAATTTTTACCCCACGTTTCATTGCCATTTTATAATCTTTTTTGAATTGTGCCGTAGGTTTAACAGTGTACTTCGCTTTCCTCATGCTTTCAAGTCTGCAAACAGCTCATCCAAATCGGTATAGCCTTTCACGGATGAGTCTTTTGCAATCCTTTCCGCTTCCAGCATAGCGGCAACCGTTTCACTGTTAGGCTGATTTAGAGAAATGTCAAAGGGAATCCTGCCTTCCCGAAGCGATTGACGGACAAATATATTGAACGCCGTGGATAAGTTCATGCCAAGTTCAGCAAAAAGCGCATCGGCTTGTGCCTTTAAATTAGCATCCATCCGAATACTGATATTTGTAGTAGAGCCAGCCATATAAGCATCTCCTTTCGTTCTGATAAATACAGTATATGCCGTTTGCACGAAAAAAACAACGTTTTGCACGAAGAATTATTGGGTTTTGTATTTTACTAATTCTCCCTCGCCTCTCTAATAACCCAATCCACCGCCGCCTCGGCGTGTGTGGGTAAATCCCCGTAATTCTGTGTAGCCGCTCCATCGTCCCTTTCTCCTGTGTAAAAAGCATTCAGGGCGTACCTTGCCAACAATCCTGAAACACGTCCCCGCTCAATGGAGTCCTCAGTTCCAAGAACAACCACGACTAAATCATGCTCCATGCTGCCGTCGTCCGCAGTCAGAGATGTGACAAGACAGGCTCCGGCTTTATTGGTTGTTCCGGTTTTTAAGCCGGTGACTTCCGGCATATTGTGCAAAAGCGGGTTGGTATTGCGCACTTCAAGGTTAAGCGATTCCAAAGTAGCTTCTTCCATAGAAGTAATGTCCGTAATCTGCGGATAGACTTTTAAAAGATAGGATACCAGACTGAACATATCCTCTGCGCTCATACTGTTTTGACGCTTTGACGGAACGAAATCCTCCGTGAAAGAGGGCAGCCCGTTACTGTTGAAAAAGACGGTCTGGGAAAGTCCCAAATCCTGCGCCTTCTGATTCATCATCTGAACGAAAGCTTCCTCCGAACCGGCAATCGTTTCGGCAAGACACAATGCGCATTCGTTGCTGGATGGCAAAAGTGCGCCCAGTAAAAGTTCCTGCACGGTAATCTGTTCTTCGGCTTTTAAGGGAATCACCCCATCTCCCGAATCGGCAAGCGCCTGCACCGCCTCCGAAATAGTGACCTGATCATCAAGATGAATCTGCCCTGACGAAATAGCCTCCATCGTCAAAAGGCATGTCATAAGCTTAGAAGTGCTGGCTATCGGATAGGATGTATCGGACCGGTACCGGTAATAAACTTCCCCGGTAGTGGTATCTCCTACCAACACGCTGTTGACTCCGTAAAAATAACCAGCTTCTTCCAAAGAAACAGGGGAGATGTCAAACGGCTCCTGTGTATGAATCTCCAGAGTGCCCTCATCCGAAACAGTAATGTCCACATCCAGAATCATAGCCAAATCTGCTGCCATCATAAAGCAGTCGTAAGCGCCGGAGGGCAGTTTCACAATCAATGTATAATAATACACAATCTGTTCATTCACTTTAAACTCATTTCTCCGCAGGGAAACATCCGGGTTTTCGTCATCTTCCCATGGCGTATTTTCCTCTCCCACGGACGCATAACTGTTCCCCGGATACAGAGCAACCGTACTTTTCTCAATTTCCAATGAAAACGCCTTATCCGTATCTTTAAGAAGCATCGCTATATCCCGCAAAGAAAAATAGGTGTTGTAATCATAGGCATAATCCAATGTTTTTACCGTATATGCCGCACCGCCATCCGCCTGTACCCGGCAGATTCCTGGGATTTCATAACTTGCATCCGCCCTGATTGGCAGGATGGCACATACCAGAGTAACGGATAGTATAAGAGCGCTTATTTTCTGTAGAATTGCTTTCATGGAATCTCCTTTCCTTCGGTTTGCTCTAAAGTGTATATCATAGGGTCAAAAGCCTTTAAGGTATCAGATTCGACAGGGCTGCTGTCTTTTGGCAAAATCAGACTGGAGCCCTTCCTGATAAAGTATTCTGTCTTTAAAACAGTCCCCCCGTCCTCCTCAAACCATCTGAACAGAATGTCATCAGAGACTTCGTAGGTGCCGCTGCCGCCATACTTTTCCTGTAACTCTTCCAGCGACGGCAAAAGAGCAGGCGCATAAGACATTAAATAAGAAACCGTGTCCATCCCAAAAGTTTCCGTTACAAGAGCCTCTATCTCTTCCTCGTTTGTACTGTCCGTATAGCCTGCCATGTGAAGCCTCTGTGCCAAAAGTTCCCTAAATTCTCCGGCAAATGCTTCATAAGCAGCCCGTTTGCAAGCATCATAACTTTCCGGCGAAACATAGCACCTAAAAGTTCCCGCGGCGGAATCTGTCTGCTCAAAAGCTAGGTTGACTTGCACAGTCAACATCTGCATATCATTCTCTAAATCTTCCAAAGAAACAGAAACAGCTTCAATGTCCTCCAGCCAGTTATAAGCTGTGACAGCCGCATTTTCCGTCATATCCAGATTTGCAGTCCACTCCCCTGAAAGGTCCTTGTCATCTGACGCAAAAAAGTGCAGATACGCCAAAAAAGCGGTGGATGCACCTAATGTCAGAAGTAATATGGTAACTATGGTATTTTTTATAATTTTTCCCATAAAGATTCTCCCTGCCCGTAACAGCGGGCGTCCATTCCTGGGAACTGTGTCCGCAGGAAACAGGTTTTTATTATGTATAAAAGTATCGTATTTTAGGCTGATTGTCAATGGAGGGAGTTTTTTACAGTCTCTGCCAAACTTCAATTACCGGTTCCCATTCTGTAACAATATCAATATTATAATTTTGAGTAATCAACACATAGTGTTTCAATCCTAAAATCTCGCCATAGCCACCTGATATTTCACTTATTTGACCGGCAAATTCTCCTTGCTGCCTGAACTATCCCAAACTTAATCAATACACGCACATTAGCGCTTGTCAGTTCTATTTCCAGTCCTTGTTCCTCACCATTTATCATTTGCAATTGATAAACTGCTTTTGGAATTTTACCAGTAAATACTTCTTTCCAGCTTTCCATCTATTCAATCCCCTAATATCGAATTAGAATGTCCCAACGTAATCTTTCCTTCATGGTGAAATTCGATTACTTCGTCATAATTTGTGGAAAACAACCAAGTATCCGGCGAGACAGCACATACATCATCTATATTTTTGATTATTGTATCAATATCGCTTTTCATAATTGGAAATCTAGCGCTCCATATTATGTAAAACTCTTTACTTTCGCACTTTTCATATATTTCATCTATTTCGCCAATTTTTTGAACTGCATTAAACTGTTTCCAATCTATTCCCCATGGGAGAAAAGGCACTTTATCCATAAATATACGGTAAACAGCATCTTTTTCTTCCTGCTCCAATATTTTTCCGGCAACTCCTAAGGCCTCTTTGCATTCCAAAAGTAAGACATTATTTTCAATTTCCTTTTTGTGCTGTTTTTCCTTATTTATTCTTTTAAGCCGTTCTAAACGTTCTTTTTGTTCAGTATTCATGCTAAACTCCAATAATCTCTACCTCCGAAAATTTACAACTATATCTACGCGGAAGTGTTGCCTGGTGTAGCGGATTTCCATATATTGTCTATTTTTTTCATAATTTCATGACCAAAATAAACAGATTCTTTAAGTGACCTACTCTCGTTATAAAACACCCCTAAAATAATACTATCTTTTGGTTTACTAACCAAACATCTCACTTTCCCCTGTTGCCAAAAACGTGGCAACATTTGTCCCACCAAATAGTCATCCAATAATTTTATTTGTTGTACATCACCAAAAAGCTGCTCAACCAAATCTTTATATTCTAATTC
>CAMWMM010000467.1 GCA_947175285.1 uncultured Lachnospiraceae bacterium | reverse complement strand
TATTTAAGAGGAGCAGATTTAAGAGGAGCAGATTTAAGAGGAGCAGATTTAAGAGAAGCATATTTAAGAAAAGTGGATTTAAGAGAAGCAAATCTTAACGGTATAGATTTAAGAGAAGCAGATTTAAGCGGTGCAGTATTTGATGAGAATCAGATAAGTTTGCTAAACAAAAAATATGATTTGAATTGGAGTAAGGTATGTCTTTCTGAAACAAAAAAAATTATAAGCTACAAAAGATATTGTAAAAGAAAACAGGAAGAAAGAATATAAAAAATTATTGCTGCTAAATTCTATCAAAGTTCACAACGGGTCGAACGAATATCAAAGAAAAAATGTAGGGAGAGTCCAGTGGATTGTCCTCATATTTTTACGCTCCTGTTTAAGGTTGTCTGTTTACAGATAAATTGTTTCTGTTTACAGGAACAATTCCCTTGATAATGGAAAGGGTGAGACAATATCTATTTGGATTAAATATACTTTGACCGTGCAGGAAGCATCAAAATATTTCCGAATAGGTGCAAAGAAATTGCAGGATTTAATCAATGAAAATCCCAATGCAGAGTTCATTCTATGGAATGAGAATCGGGCGCAAATCAAACGAAAAACGTTTGAAAGATTCGTAGATGAGCGTTTGCACGTGATTTAATTACAGTAGATAAAATAAAGATTATTTAATGGAAAGACAGCCAAGCTTATGTTATGATTATAATATTATAAGTTTGGCTCTTTTCATGGAAAGGGGAATCACAAGACCGGAATGGAAGATATGTATATAAATATACAGATGCTTACGGTCAGCAGAAAGCCTTATACAGTTGGAGATTGACGGAAACAGATTCTACACCCAAAGAGAAGAGGAAAGATATTTCATTAAGGGAGAAAGAAAAACAGCTACAAAAAGCGTCGTGTGATGAACTTGTACCGAATGGCGGTAATATGACGGTCTTGGATTTAGTCAAAAAGTATATCCAACAAAAAAGGGGAGTACGCCATAATACAATGGCAAACTATAATTTTGTTATCAATATCATTGAAAAAGAAGCATTTGGAAAGCAGCGGATTAATAAAGTAAAGTTATCTGATGCAAAGGCGTGGCTTATTAAACTGCAAGATGGCGGCAAAGGCTACAGCAGTATTCATAGTATCAGAGGCGTGGTAAGACCTGCGTTTCAAATGGCGGTAGATGATGATTTGATACGAAAAAATCCATTTGTTTTTCAGCTATCTACAGTAGTTGTTAATGACAGTGTAACAAGAGAAGCCATTAAAAGAAAGCAGGAACGGCAGTTTTTAGAGTTTGTGCAGAATGATAAACACTTTTCAAGATATTGTGAGGGCATTTATATTTCAGAGTTCTGCGGTTTGACGATAGAGGATATAGACTTTGAAAAGCATTGCATTAATGTAGACCATCAGTTACAACGGGCAAGGAATATGGAATACATTATAGAGGAAACGAAAACAGAAAGCGGTACAAGATTAGTTCCTATGACAAAAGAGGTAGAAGAATGTTTTAGGTATATCATCAAAAACAGAAAAAAGCCTAAAACAGAACCTATGATAGATGGGAAAGTCGGCTTTCTATATCTGGATAAGAACAATAAACCTATGGTTGCCCTGCATTGGGAAAAGTATTTTCAGCACATTAGGGAAAAATATAACAGTATTTACAAAATACAACTACCTGTTATTACCCCTCATGTAGCGCGTCATACATTTTGCTCTAATATGGCAAAGTCTGGGATGAATCCTAAGACCTTGCAGAAAATCATGGGGCATTCCGATATTGGAGTTACACTGAATACATATACACATGTCGATTTTGAGGATATAAAGGAAGAAATGCAGAGAGTGTGTAACCGTTGAAAAAGTACTGTCATACGAATTTTGAATTTATGACAAGATTTATGACACATGAAAGGGAAATTGTATAAATTTATAAATACTTATACGGAAATGCAGGGAGATTCCATGAGAATAGGAAACCCCTGCAATCCGCATAAAACAAGGGAAAAATGAAGATATACTCAAATAAAGGAGAATAAAAAAAGATGATAAAAATACTATTCGTCTGCCACGGCAGGATTTAGCGGTCATGATAAAATGCTTATAAATCAAATGTTTTCTGTGTTTCTTACTCGATTTTACCAATGATTTACCAATATTTCTGGAGAGTCAGACTTGCAACTACAAAATCAGAATGAGGAGATCAACAAAATGGATAAATTGAAAGGACATATTTATGATGAAAGTAATGGACTGCATTATACGTTGGTAGGCGATTACTATATTCCGGATTTGAAATTACCAGAGGAAAACCGTCCCATTGGACGTTATGGGCAGTTGCACCGGGACTATCTCAAAGAGGAGCATTCAGCACGATATAGTTCTCTTCTCTTGACAGGGGAATTATGGACATATCTTGCCAATCTAAATGAGCAGGCAGAGGAACGGCTTGACCTTATCGTAGAGCAGATGAAGGTTGCTGAAGGTGTGACCGAGGAACTGAAAGTTCGGAATCGGATTGAGTGGGTAGGCCGGATGAACAATATTTTCAACCGGGCAGAGGAAATCATAAAAGGCGAACTGATTTATATCTGATTGGACATGGAAAGACCAGCCGACTGCTCGGATGGTCTTTCTATCCTTTTATGATTCAATACAATACCGCCAGAATGATAAATGCGAGCAGATTGGGAACTTTTGTAGCACCCTCAATCTGTCGTAGATAGGTGGTGTTGATGTTTCATAATTCCGAGAGATTGCCTGCCTTAAATCGTAGGGCTCTCCTCACCATGTTGATATCTTTTCATAATCCTTTTCCCTCAATCACTTCACCTGTTTCATAAGTTGATAGCATTTATTTTGTTCGCGTTATTTTTCACACCTGTGCCATGCACTTGCTGCATGGTGTCGGAACCAGCGCCAAAATGCTTGTTTTGCAGCATTTTATGTGCAGCATTGTTGTAATTCAGACTGCATAATCGTAAATTGATGTGAAATCTGGCGTGGGTGTGAATCGTAACAAATGGATTTGCTCAAATCCCACCAACAGTTTGAAATTTGTGAGCCAGGGTGCTTATAATCTGTTATAATAAAAATGAAAAAAGTCAATTACGCATGTGTAAGGGGGAATTATTTTGTCATATACATTCGAAGAAATTATGTCATATCATCCGGATAATAAAACCATATATAATGAACTGAAACAACTCCTTCCAAAACTGACTCCGTTTGTTGGAGCCGGTCTGACTCAGTTTGCGTACTATTCCTGGGGCAATGCCCTTAGAGAGCTTTCTGGTAAACTGGCAAATAAAAAGAACAGACAGGCTGTTAATCAATTAATTCGTGAAAAGCGTTATCTGGATGCGGCTCAGCAGTTGGAAGAGATGCGCACACCAATGAATCTTGCACATGATCTCGTTGACCTTTTTTCGGCGAATAAGCTGGAACAAAAACGCGAGAAACTGCCTCGGGAAGCTATTTATTTACTTCCTCATCTGTTTCCCGAACTGGTACTGACAACAAACTTTGATGAAACTCTGGAAACGGTATACAGGGAAAGCGGACATCCCTTTCAGACAGTTCTTACTCCGGGACGGGACGAATTGCTCAGACAATTTATCCGTGAGGGTGGTTCTGGTTTATTTAAACTACATGGCACTATAACAGGCAGGCATATTGAGTACGGGAAGATTGTGTTTACACAGGCGCAGTACAACAATCATTATGGTGTACACAGCCCGCTGAGACAAGAGCTGAAAGAATGCTTTGAGAAGCGCATTATGCTTTTTTTAGGGTGCAGTCTTGAGAATGACCAGACTGTGGATTTGCTGCAGGAAGTGATTCAGGACGGTGACAATTATTATACGATCATCAGCAGCAAAGAGTCTGAAAGAGATGAAAAGATTCATATGCTGGGGAAAAAACATATCCGTGCAATTCTGTACAAACAGGGGCGTCACGAAGCGGTCCGCGTGATATTGGAACGGCTTTTGAAAGAAGCTGTCTCGGATCATGACCCGCGCATCACGATCTCGGCGCATTTCCAGCAGCCAGATAAGGAGAAAGAGATTCAGCCGGAACATTTTCAGACACTGATGGAGATTTTTAGAAAACGGCTGGAGATTACTTTTTGTAACAGCGGCGGTTATCATC
>CAMWMM010000466.1 GCA_947175285.1 uncultured Lachnospiraceae bacterium | reverse complement strand
GGATAAGGTTGTGGGAATGAATTAAAACTGAATAAGAAAAACTTTCCCTTGTAACTTGCCCATGAGGGCAAAAACAAGGGAAAAGGATACATATTTTGAGGTTGGCATTGTGCAAAGCCTTGAAAATAGGGGAAACTTATGGAAAAAGCTTACAAACCGGAATTTGCCGTTGCGCTGCTATTCTTCCGGTTTGACTGATTTAACGAATAGTATCATCGAACATATGATAAACGGCAATCCCGCAAGAACCCCGATCGGCGCAGGCCCCAGCAGAATCACCGAGCCTGTATTTGCTATACAGATGGCTAAAGGAACTGTACCCGCAGCGTTGACCGCCCCGTGAAAGATTGACGGAATCCAGATACAATTGGTTTTCTCATACAGCCAGTCGCACAAAACTCCCACCGCAGTCGTAAAGATACAGAAAATCAACATTCCCACAATGGGAAATCCCGCATAATCCGTTCCGTACTCATATCCGATCAGCCAGATTAACGGCCAGTGCCACATTCCCCAGATGACGCCGCCAAGCAGCCATCCCTGCCTTTTGCCGAATTTTGCCTTCAACTGAGGATACAGAAATCCCCGCCATCCGGCTTCTTCGCCAACAGCAAGAAGCATATTGACAAACGGAGCGTATGTCAGACAGCCAATGACAGAACTCAGGACATACATGGGATATGTCAGCCCTTGTGACTGCATCTGTTCAAGCGCCTCAGCTCCGGCGGCTGCCGCAAAAGCATCTCCGCTCATATCAAAGTGTCCCGGAAAAACAGCAAAATACAAAGCCGCGCCGATTGCGGTCAATAACGCAGGGAGAAACCATGCCGCAAGAAGTGACTTTATTTTCCCCTTAAGACAGGGTTTCCATCCCATGCCCGAAAGCGGCTGACCGGAAAGGAGCACTCCCAACAGCGGAACAAACATCATGATCATAATAAGCAACTGCCAGACTATTATGGCAACCCCGTTTCGGTACAAAACAGCTACGACGGCCTGCATGACCCACGCAATCAGGAATGTCCATGCCAGATATTTTATCGTTCCCTTTTTATTGAAAGATACATTATTCATGGATATCCTCCTCTCCTGCTACCTCCACGCAGAAGCCGTGATGCCTGCAGGAAGGGCAGGTGAGTTTTCGAGCGGAGTACGTATGCCTTGCCCAAAACCCCTCTTTAATGGAAGGCTGGAAAACCGAATGACACTGTGGGCAGATATAGGCCGTCTTTCTGAAATACCAGCGCGAGAACAAAAGGGCATAGGGAATTACAACAATCACCCAGATTAGGAACAGCCACCAGATTCCTTTTGTAATCCACAGGATGATGGATGTCCACTGGAGCACACTAATCGGAATACCGGTCATCAGCATGACCATGTGAATCTTTTTCAGTTTCTTCTTGTTCGTCATTGTGTATGCTATGTCACCGATGGAATCGACAGAGACCGTCTCTACGCTTTTCAGCTCCCACCTGAGCGTTTTCAATTTGTCCAGTTTCTCCTGTCGCTCGGTAATCTCCTCTTTTAGCGCCTGCTCCTGCTGCTGCAGAAGCAGCGAAATCACGCTGCCCGGATCGGATTCGGAAAGCAGCTGGGAAATGGAATCAATAGGAAGCCCCAGTTCTCTAAGGAAGCAGATAATCTTCATGCGCTTCAGGTCGTCTTCCGAGTACAGCCGTCTGCCGCCTTCCGTCAGCTCCGTGGGAACAAGGATGCCACGGGTATCATAATACTGCACCGTTCTGACCGTCACACCGCAGAGTTTTGCAATCTCTCCCGTCGTGTATTTTGACATAGCTTTTCACCTCCTTTACATCAAGAATAGCTCATGACGCAGCGTCACAAGCAACCCCTGACGCAAGGGGATTTTTCAGCAATCTCAATCTGCTTCTATTAAATCTAATAATGCTTTATATCTTTTTATGCGTTCCTGTTGATAAGCCTTCCTTTCATTCGTACCGAACATTTCTAATCTTTCTTTTGATGACAGACCGGTTTTCTCAATAATATTAATCTGTACATCAAATTCCCATTCCCTTACAACATACTTAGAATTTTCAATATCGCCCGGAGATTCCTCGGCATTTACTATTATTACACTTCTGTCGCCAAGGTATATTGAATAATCTAAACCAATCGTTATAATACCTTTTATATTTCCTAACTCTAAGTGATTGATATTTAGTATTTTTGCTTTGACTTCACAATCATTATCCGCCGCAAATCCATTGGCAAAATATAGATTATCCTTTGATAAATAGAACAAATCAACATCTCCAACGACAATGGATTGATCCAATTCATACCATCGTGGTTTCCATTTTACAATCACTGCCTCTTCTCCTAAAAAAACTTTTTATCTATTATAGTGTATATGTGTTTATTTCTTGTAATAGTTCAACATTTTCTCATAGATATCTCTGGTCTGTTCTTTATCTCCCCAGGACAAAGGTTCATCAGCATAAGATAAAGTAAAAAAAGGTTCTATGTCTTGTATATTTCCCGGCAGACTTTCCCACAGACTAAACATTCGACTTGCAAAACTTTCAATATCAGCACAATTTTTGTAATATACTTTTAATCTATCCATTAAAATCTTACCAAACTGTTCGCAGTCAATAGCATTATAATCAATATGTGTTCTTATATAAATAATAGCGTTTTTTATATCTGTTTCCCATTCAAGGTACAGTAAATCCTCGTTCTCTAGGTTTTCAAGAAATAACTCATCAAGCCTTTTATTATACTCATCTTCCGTCACTATTTCTTCATACAGCAAAATGGCTAAAACCAACAATTCCTCCATACTTCCTCCTCACTTCTACAAACCGGAATTTACTTCTTAACCTTGTCCTGAAATATAATATATCCTAAGGAAAGAACCGTAATTAATATGTAAATTCCTGCAATCGTCTTTGTGGTGAAGCACATTACCAAGATAGAAAAAAGCATTTTGGATACGATATCCCCCAACTGAAAATAAGTTGTCATGCCTCCGAACGCTGTCGCCAGCTTTGTTTTATCAAGATTGTTAAAAATCAACGCTCCCATTTTCGGATCGACACATCCCGTCCATAAGCCTTCTATAAATAAGGCTGCTAAAACAATATAGATATTTTGCACAATTATTCCTGAAAACAGAATGATGATAAATACCAGTGTAATTTTGAGTGCATCAATCAGTTTTAACTTTTTAAATGTAAAAATCGTTAAGGTACTCCCCGCTATCCTCCCTGCCGTTTCACATATTGCCACAAGGGCTATGGTGATTTCAGCACTAATCACACAAAAAGCCGGATTCTCAGCCATATGTAATACCACTATCGGCGTTACCACCGCAAGCCCCGCATTTATTACGGGAATAACCGCCAAAGTTTCCTTGATTCCGGATATCATCCAGAGGAGTTTAACTGCATCCACTAATTCTTTCTTTAGTTGACGGAAAAGCTGGTTCATCGATTGCTTTTCCTTTTGTGTCTGACTCTCCTCGTTTTGACAATACTTCCGCATTTCCGTCCTTGAGCAAACCACAATCATCATGCTTACCACAAAGGTAAAAGCATTAATCATTGCCAGACGACGAAATGATACATAACAGATTAGTACGCCTCCAACCGCTTTAAAAAGAATGTTCAGGCTCATTGTAAGGGATTGCCGGAAAGCCATAACCTCTTCCCGCACTTCAGCCCGAATAAGTTGATTGCTGATCGGATAATATAGACTATTCTCATATTGCCCGGCTAAATCAGAAATAAAATTAGCAAAGCTGACCACCACTACAATCAAAAGGCTCGGATGAAATCCGATTATGACAGCAACGAACAGATATGCAGCTATTCTGACGACCAATGTTTTTATGATAGTCGCCACACGTTTTTGATTTTGATCCGCGAAATATCCAAGCAGAAACGAAAAAAGGATTGGTATAATCTCAGATGCATTGATAATTGCAATGGCAAAATTACTTTGCTCAATTTGAAGAACATAATTCAGAAGCGCCAAATAATAAATGATATCTCCGAAATTTGAAATTAAATCCGCTGCTAAAATTTTTATATATAATCGATTCTTCAGTGTTTCCTTCATTGAATTACCTCACTCTGAATAGCAACATAAATTTGAATTTATTGGATTTTCTTATTCTTATTGATTCCGCGAATAATCATTGTTATTAATGTG
>CAMWMM010000465.1 GCA_947175285.1 uncultured Lachnospiraceae bacterium | reverse complement strand
CCATTTGACAATCCCCCTAACATCATCTATAATACATATATTACGTCCGTAAGATTTAAACGTAAGAATGGAGGCATAACATGAGCCACTTACCACAAATATCCGAAGCCGAATATGAAGTGATGAAAATCGTATGGAAACATGCGCCAATCAGCACTAACGAAATAACAGATAAATTATTAAAAACCACATCTTGGAGTCCTAAAACGATACAGACACTGATTAAGCGTCTTGTAACCAAAGGCGCTCTCACTTACGAAAAGCAGAGCCGGGTGTTCGTTTATACTCCGGCAGTAGGAGAAAGCGAATACATCGGTCAGGAAAGTCATTCTTTTCTGGAACGTTATTACGACGGAGATATTACTGCCATGCTGTCTGCATATATAGAGAACGACAAACTGTCTGAAACGGAAATAGATACGCTCCGCTCCCTTCTTTCCAAAAGAGCCAATAGGTAATTGCGAAACTTAATTTATAATATTTAGATGCTTACAAAACTCTTTATTTCACAGCATATGTGATACAATATTGACAAAACGCAAGCAGGGTGCTCTGTCGCCGTCGGCACTTAGCTGCCGTTCTTTGGCAGCTTATGTACCGTTACGAGCGACAATGCAGCGCAAGCGTGCCTGCGGTGATTTGTCAATATTGTACATCAAATGCCTGAAAAATTTAGTTTCGCAATCACCTATAAGAACACCAAAAAAGGAGGCAATTAACGTGGAGAATTTTATGATACGCTTTTTAATATGTAATGTATTTATCAGCGGTATCGTCGGAATTTTATTAATACTCAAGAAGCTATTTAAAAACAGCCTCTCCAGCCGGATGCAGTATAATCTGTGGTTCTTACTGCTTGGATTATTGGCAGTTCCTTTTATACCGTTTTCTCCAATTGGATTCCCGCAGATTTTCTCCTTACTCGGATACTTAAGAAGCTTTCCTGTTTCCAATACCGGAACCTCTATAACGGAAGCCGTAGAGATAAGTCCAACCATAAATACCAATTGGATGAATAACTTTACACTTTCCGTAAACAGCGCTGCACCGTCCATTGCCGGATTTATATTATTTGTGATATGGATTGCGGGCATTTTTGCGATGATGATATTAGTAATAAAATCCTCTCTCCGTTTACGCACTTTGGCGAAATCTGCCCTTCCGCTTCAAAACCCGGAAGTTCGCAAACTGTATCGCCACTGCTTGAGCGAAATAGGAATTACAAAAAATATTCCCATCTACAGTACTGCCTTTTTGAAATCCCCTATTATGACAGGGGTTTTGAAACCTCGCATTTATCTGCCGATTCATCTAATCTCGGATTATCATGAACCTGATATGCGGTATATGCTATTGCATGAATTACAGCATTACAAGCATAAAGATACCCTTGCTAGTTTCTGGATGAACCTTGCCGGAATCATATATTGGTTCAATCCTTTTGTCTGGTATGCCCTGAAAGAGATGCGTAATGACAGGGAGGTTGCTTGTGACACCTCTGTTTTACAGATGCTTGATGAGGACGCTTACACGGATTATGGCAATACGTTGATAAACTATGTAGAAAAAGTATCCCTTACTCCTTTTCCATTTGCTTCCGGTCTTAGCGGAAACATGAAACAGATGAAGAAACGCATTATCAATATCGCCTCATATGAGAAACCTACATTACGGAAAAAAATAAACGGTCTGACAGCTTTTATACTGTCGGTTCTTTTTCTTCTGGGATTTGCCCCTTTTATTTCCACATACGCGGCGGACAAGAGCTACTATCAATGGAAACCCTCTTCGGAGAATATTTCCTATATCAATCTTTCTACTTACTTTGGAGAATACGATGGAAGCTTTGTGTTATATGATATGAAAAACAATACATGGAGTATACACGATATGGAGCATGCCACTCTGCGGGTTGCACCGGACTCCACTTATAAAATATACGATGCCCTGTTCGGGTTGGAAGAAAATATCATTACACCGGAAGATTCCTTACTCACATGGAGCGGAGAAAACTATCCGATTGAAGCATGGAACGCAGACCATACTTTACAGTCTGCAATGGAATCCTCTGTTAACTGGTATTTTCAGACGATAGATAAAAAACTAGGCGCTGCTGACCTTTCCCGCTACATTCAGGAAATCGGGTATGGAAATAAAAATATGAGCGCTGATTTATCCTCTTACTGGTTGGAATCCTCTCTGGAAATTTCCCCGGTAGAACAGGTTGAACTCTTAACGAAGCTGCTAAGTAACAGCTTTGATTTTGCGCCTGAAAACATTGCTGCCGTAAAAGATGCCATCCGCCTTTCCTCTTCTGATTCTGGAACATTTTATGGAAAAACCGGTACAGGACGGATAAATGGCAAGGATGTTAATGGGTGGTTTGTCGGCTTTGTAGAATCTGCGGATAATACATTCTTTTTTGCCACCAATATCCAATCCGCAGAAAATGCCACAGGTATCACAGCAACAGAAATCTCCCTTGCCATCTTATCCAATATGGGGATATGGAAACAGTCAATAACCCCGCTACAAGGAACGGGGCATTGACTCTCTGCATATCCGGTACTGATATTCCGGTATGCTTAATATTCCATCATCCAAAATTTTGTTTCCCAAATACCGGAAACTGCCATCTTCTGCAAACTGTACTGTAAGCTTATGTGTTATTACTGCGTCATCACATAAAATCATGCTGCACACTGCATCCACAGTTAAAGTAACTGTTCCATCTTTGTTTTCCCTGATGTCCGTAACCTCCGGCATGGACGTTCCAAAGAAAGTTGGTTCGTAGTTAAAACATCCAAGCCGCATCCAGACATAAGTCTGATTTTCCTCATCAAATACTGCATATTCCCGTATTTGTTCCGCTGTCACCGGAAGGTATTCCATAATCAGATTTTCAAACTCCTCTTTTGGTATCCCATTTGGATAATCCTCAGAATTGAATTTTTCCTGATACTTCATTGCATACAGATATTCATACAGTCCGTTATAATCTAATCGTTCCATATGCTTTATATCCCAATTAGAGCATAAAATGTTATTCCCCTGATATCCCAGCCCTTGCACACATTTTTCAGACATCTCACACTCCTCTTCTGTCATTGGCTTTACTCTAATCAGGCAGCTTCCATCAACCATCTCTGTTACTTCCGGGTACTCCGGAACACATAGTTTATAGCAAAACCACCCTTTATCCGTGAGTTTCCATTCTTTGATTCGGGCATATGAAATATCTGTTATCATGGGACTGTTATCACCGCTCCATGCTGCTTTTGCAGACAGAACATACATATCGTTTCCATCATAAGAATATTTATATCTTCCCATGCCGCCATCTGAATGTATTTCATAAACAACGACCGAAGCGCTGCTGCCTGTCATAGAAACATTTAAAAAATCTTCCAGTTGCTTGTAATTTTCCATATTGGAATATGGCGCGGTTGTCGTAACCGGATATCCGCTATCTTTCACTTTTTCTACCATCTGATACATGGTTTCTTCCGAAATAACGGCATTAGATGCATGTCCTTTATCTGCATCTTTGTACAGCTCCGATATAAGATTCATCATTTTTTTACAATCAGCTTCCGCTTCTTTTCTTTCACTAATGCTTACCGGAAGGTCATATCCTTTTTCTGTCTTATCTGCGGCAGTTTCCTGCATCCCTCCATATATCCCAAGCCATTCCTCCTCTGTCAAACGATTGGAATGCCACCAAATATCGCACTCATCTTCCAATGAAATCATCTGATTCGATATATACTGAAAACGCTCCCCGTCCAGCGGACGAATTACTGTTTTATGCGAATATGCCTTAGACATATTTTCATTCGGATATACCGCATTGACGAAAAGTGTGATTGTTCCATTCGGATTTTCTTCGTCAGCATCGCTGACGATAAAGTTTACCACTTCCGGATACGGAATATCTGAGTATTCAGCCTCATAAAACCCTCGCGGTCTGTATTCATAAGTTTTGTTCTCCGAAAAATATGTTGTTTCCCGACGAAGCGTTTCCCTGTCTATATTGAAATGTGCCGTAATGACATTTTCAAATTCGTTTTCCGGAATCTGATAAACTGCCCCGACTCCTATATTTTTATCTGCAGCATAAGGAACGGACTGATTATAGATCATCGGATAAAAAATGTCAAAAATATCGTAAAAATCCAAATCTA
>CAMWMM010000464.1 GCA_947175285.1 uncultured Lachnospiraceae bacterium | reverse complement strand
CGCAAGAGCAAGCGCTCCCGGTATGACAAGTTCTTCATAATGTCCGCCAAGAATCGTCCGTAATCCTTTGTAACCGATACCGGCACCGGTAATGCACAACACGACAGCCAACACAATAGACGCCACACACTCCAGCCTTTCATGTCCGTACTGATGGTCTTTGTCTGATTTCTTGGCTGCAATCTGAACTCCTATCATAACAATGACAGTACTGAATACATCCGATGCCGAATGTACCGCATCGGAAATCATCGCGCCGGAGGATGCTATAATACCTGCTAGTAGTTTACATAACGATAGTATCAGGTTTATTACAATGCTGACGAGAGAAACTCTCATTGCAATTTTCTTTTCCATCATACTATATCCTCTCTTTTTCCTTAATTAGAAATCATGGTCTTACTGCCGCCGCTTTTTTCTTTCGTAACAATAATCTGTCTCTCTATTTTCTCCTGTAAGCTTGTAACATGAGAAATGATGCCCACCAGTCTGTTTCCCTCGGCAAGCCCCTGCAGCGTATGAATAGCCTGCCCTAATGCTTCTTCATCCAGATATCCGAATCCCTCGTCAACGAACATCGTATCTAGTGAAATACCGCCTGAAGCCGCCTGAATTTCATCCGATAATCCGAGAGCCATGGACAAAGATGCAAGAAACGCCTCTCCTCCGGACAATGTCTTAACGCTCCTTACCGTGCCGTTATAGTGGTCTGTTACATCCAGTTCCAGACCGCTCTGGCTTTTGATATTCTGCGCTGTTTTAGCGCGCTTTAACTCATACTGCCCGCCGGACATCTGCATGAATCTCGTATTCGCTCTGTCAATCATTCTGTCAAAATAATTCATCTGCACATAAGTTTCCAGCATAATCTTATCCTTGCCGGAAATATTACCGTTTACGGTTCCTGCCAGTTCTCCGATAAACGTCCACTTTTCTTCCACTTCTTTCAGTTTCTTCCCCTGTTTCTCTATGGCCTGCATTGTTCTTATATTTGCCGACGTATGCAGGTTAAGTTCTTTCTGCTCTGCTAAAGCGCGCTGCTTTTGCTCTGTCAGATTCTGTTTTTGGGTAAAAATAACCTCTGCTTCTACGCTGTCTTCTTCCTCAAGCTGTCCGGCAAGTGTTTCTTTCCGATTCTGGTACTTCTGATATTCCTTTTCTTCTTTTTTCCATACGGCTTCTACATCGGCAAGCTCTTTCTTTCTATGTAAACACTCCTGCTCTTTTTCCCGTATCTGCACCTGTGCCTGCTCTTTATCTGTAAAAAGAAGTAAGCCCTCTTGCGCTTTTTCCTCTTTGGCTTCCTCTATCATTCGCTGATACTGCTCCGATACGCTCTCCAGTCTGCCTTTTACAGCGCCTGCCTGTGCACTTGCTTCCCTTGCTTCAGCATTACTTTTTTCCCACATTCTTTTTGCTTTTTCCACTGCCTCTTTGGATGGTGCGCTTTTCTTTTCCGGAGCCGGTGCCGGATGGGATAAAGAGCCGCAGACCGGACACGGTTTTCCCTCTTCCAAATGTTTTGCAAGAACACCTGCCTGCTCGTCAAGATAACGCTGCTCCATTTCATCATAAGTCTCTTTATGCTTTCTGTTTAAGACGGCCGCCTGTCTGTATTTTTCCTCGCTTGCCCTTACTTCCTCCTGCAATTTCTTTACCTGAAGCTCCACTTTCTCCCGCGCTTCCTTTTTTTCTAACAGCACTAAAGAATCCTGATACTGTTTTAAAAGTTTTTCCTTTTCTTCTTCTGCTTTCTGAAAATCCTGCTGTTTTTTCTGATACTGCTTTTGCAGTGTTTCTATCCGGGGTTCCAGCAAAACAAGCTGTTTTTCCGTATATTCCAATTCTTCTTTGCGCTTTTTTTGCTCATTTACCCTGCCGATAATTTGATTTATCTTTTCGAGTTCCTTATCCGCCGCATCTATCTGCTTTTGCAGACAATCAATCTTCTTCTCCTCTTTCTCTGTCTGTTCCCGGATAAGCGCCGCAATTTCATCCGGCGTGATTACCTTCTGATTCTCGCGCACACTCTCCATTACCGCAGCAAATTCCTTCTCCGAAGTCAAAATGCCGTCAATATACTGTGCAATACTCTGTCTTATGCTTTCATATTCCGCTCTTAATTTTCCGCTCTCTGCTTTCAGTTTTTCCTGCAAAACCTGATATGCTTTTGTATGAAAAATTTCCCTGAATATTTTGCTTCTCTCTTCCGTCTTTGCATAGAGCAGCCTTAAAAAATCCCCCTGTGCTATCATGGCAATCTGCGTAAACTGATTTTTATCCAGTCCGAGCAGTTCTGTCACAGCCTTTGTCACATCCCTGCTTTTAGTAACAATATGCCCATCCGGATAAATAAGTTCCGCATCCGCCTTATTCACGGTATATCCCTCGCCCTTTTTTAAAGGTCTTTGGTATTCCGGATTTCTGGTAATCTGATACTGCGCGCCGTGATAGGAAAATGTCATCCTGACATAAGTTTGCGTCTCTTTGGCAGCATATTGTGAACGAAGCATATCCGCGCCCCTTACCGAACCGCTTGCTTCTCCGTATAATGCAAAAACAATGGCGTCAAAAATCGTCGTCTTTCCCGCTCCAGTATCTCCGGTAATTAAGTACAGCCCCCGCGTTCCCAGTCTGGCAAAATCTATGGATTCCTCTCCGGCATAAGGTCCGAATGCCGATAAAGTCAACATAAGCGGTCTCATAACTCCATCTCCCACACTTCTCTTATCATCGATGTCAGATATTTTTCCTGCTTATCTGACATTTCTTTTTGATTCTGCATCTCAAATAATTCCTTTGTATAAGTAAGGGGCGATTTTTGCTCTACCGCAGCTTTTTCGCCCGTCTCTATGCTGTTTCTCATTCTGGCGTTATCATAATCAAGTTTCATCAGATTCGGATAGATGACCCGCAGTTTCCCTAACGCGTCAAAAATATCCTCTTCGTCTGTCAATGTAATGGAAACATAATCTTCCGTATTGGTCTTTTCATAGAGACTGCGGCTTGTCAGTTCCTCATAACTTCCCCGTATTTTACGCATATCCCGAAGCGGCGTAAGCGGGACGGCAGTTATCCGGATATCGCCTTTTTCCCGTAATTCGATAATCGCAGCCGACTTTTGATGGGAAACTTCCGAAAAAGAATATTTTAACAGTGTTCCGGCATACCTGATTGTCTCTTTTAAAACCCACTGCGGTCCATGAATATGCCCCAATGCCACATAGTCAAAATCCGTAAATAAAGAGGCGTCCACATTATCAAGTCCGCCAACCGAAATCTCCTCTGAATCACATCTTGCCGCACCGGTCACAAACTGATGCGCCACTAAAATATTTCTATGTTCCTTATTTAGCGTAATCTGCTTCATCACAACCGCAAGCGCCTCCTGATAAGAGGTAATCTCTTCTGCCTGTTCCGGAAAGGCATGCCTTACATATGCCGGTTTGATAAACGGAAGCAGATAAATATCTATTACGCCATATTCGTCCTCACATGATATGGGTTCTGTTTTCCCCTGATAGACGCCTGCAACATACACACGGCTGTCAGCCAGAATTTTTGCTCCAAAAGAAAGTCTTTCCACGCAGTCATGATTTCCGCCGATTAAAAAAACAGGAATCCCTTTTCCTGCAATTTCCGTCAAAAAATGGTCGAATAACTGTACCGCTTCCGTAGAGGGTACTGTCCTGTCATAAATATCTCCGGCAATCAGAACACCCTCTACACGCTCTTCTTCCATCACTTTCATGATTTTATCCAAAATATATTTCTGGTCTGCCAGCATGGAGAAATCATGTACCCGTTTTCCCAGATGCAGGTCTGCCAAATGTAGAAATTTCATACTAAGCCCCTATTCCTGCTCAATCTACTGTAAAAGATAAGGCGATATTGCATTTTCAATCTCGGATATTTTCTCATTGGTTTCTAATATCCTTAGTTCCACATGATTCGATAAATCCATGGAAAAAATGCCCATAATAGACTTGGCATCCACAACATATCTGCCGGAAACCAAATCAAAATATCCCTGAAAATTGCTGATAACAGACACAAATCCTTTCACTTTCTCAATTGAATTTAAATCCAGCATATAACTTTTCATATCGTACTCCTCCATTCTTGCTCAGCCTGCGATATTTGGGCGCAAGCACAAATTCGCGTGTGAAAAATTTATTTTTCACACTA
>CAMWMM010000463.1 GCA_947175285.1 uncultured Lachnospiraceae bacterium | reverse complement strand
AAAACAGGTATACTTAATGCAGGTTCAGAATAGGTTACATGGGGATAGGAGAGGTATTTTATATGGAGTATAAAGCAGTTCCGTTTGACAAAAGGATAAAGGAAAATATCAAAAATTATGCTATGGATAATCTGTATCCGGTTGATTCTTTGCGGATGCATTTAAAAGCGCTTGCCGTGGTTACGGGGGCAGAGATTTTGCTGACGGACAGACATGGGGAAAAGGTTGTTTCTATCGGCAATTTTGCGGGATTTATACCGGATGTCGTAGGGGAGCCGGGCAGAAAAGTGCGGGTCTTTAACAGGACGATAGCGCATCTTTACAGTAAGATTGATAATGTGGAAGAGGATAAAAAGCAGGATGTGGAAAAGATGCTGGACGAAGCGGTGACAGTATTTTCCTGTCTGGGGGAAGAGGCATATCTGCATAGAGAATACGCTATTTATGTGGATGAACTGGAAGAGAAGCTGGATGAAAAGCATACACAGACCGCAGAGGGTGAGAATCTGGATGCGCTGACCGGCGTTTACCATAAATTCTATTTTGAAGAACGTATGAGGGCAATGGATAAGGCGGAGGTCGTTCCGGTAGGCATTATCAACGCCAATATTAATGACTGGAAATATGTCAATGACCATTTCGGGGATGAGGAAAGCGACCGCCTGATTCAGACAATTGCCGGTATTTTGAAAAAAGAGGCAAAAGCGGGCTATGTTATCGGACGTGTAGACGGCGATGTATTTATTGTTCTGATACCGATGGCGGATGACGGGGAAGCGGAAGAATATTGCGCCGGAGTGCAGGCGGCATGTCTTGCTTATGAGGATGATATCATTGCACCGTCAGTGGCATGCGGCATCGTCTATAAGACAAATGTGGAAGAGACGATAGCGGATAAACTTCCGGATGCGGAATATGAGATGTTTAACAACAAGTTTGAAATCAAAAATGCTCCCGGATATCGGGAACGCCTGGAAAAAAGATAGGAAGGTCAGGCTTTACGGCCTGACTTTTTTGTGGGGTTCAGAATATGAAAGATAAAAAATGCTGCATTGTGAGAACTGCCATGCCACGATACCCGCAGACAGCGCCAAATGTCCGTATTGCGGTGCATTGAATGCAGTTGGCGGCGAGAAACAGTATATGGAGCACCTTTTTGATTTAAAGGAAGACGTGAAAGACTTAAAAGACGTACCACTCCAAACATACAGGCAGGAACTTAAAAAAAGCAGCAGAATTATAAAACGGACGTTATTTATTTGCTGTATTGTGGCGCTTCTGGCTGTCGGAGTATTTTTCATTACGGATAAATTCCGGTATAGCGAGCTGCCTGTGGCAGATAGGAAGGAGCAGCTCCTTTGGGAAAAAGAGAACTTTCCGAAGCTGGATGCGCTGTATGCGGACGGAGATTATGACGGTATTCTGGAATTTGAAAATACATACTGTGCAGACGGCTATTATTCCTTATATAATTGGGGGCACTATGGATTTATTTCCTTATACAGATGGTATCTTTTTTGTGAGGAGAGCGCTGCTTTGGCACAGGAAAAAAACTATGATGATGACAGTGTACAGCGTTGTATTCTGGATGCTATGTATGTCCTGCAGGAGAAAGATTATGTGGAATATGATGATAAAGACCAAGTGTTAGTGGATAATTATAAAGAGGCAGTCAGGGAAATGTTACGCGGTCAGTTCGATATGCAGGATGAGGATTTTGAGACGTTATATGCACAGTGCTGTAAGGAAGACGAATACGGAACTTACTTTAATTATAAACTTGCTGAAAAGAAAGTAAAAGATTATGTAAAGAATAACATGGAAAACGGAAAGGTTGTGCGATAAGATGAAATGTCCGACGTGCGGTGCGAATTTACAGATAGAAGATGAAAAATGTTCGTTTTGCGGCAATCCAAATCCTTTTGCCGTAAAACACAGACAGGATATGAAGCATTATCATCAGGAATTTCAGAAAACAAAGAAAGAAGTGGAACAAAAGACAAACCACTTTACTTTTGTTACGGTAAAAGTAACGGTGATAATAGCGCTCATAGTTTTGACCATAGGAGTCAGTTATTTGAAAGAAGAGGGATATTACTGGCTTGAGGCGAATCGAATCAGACGGGATATTGAGAAAAACAGACAAAGCTATACTGCGCAGATGGCTGCCTATGAAGAGGAAGGAGACTGGCTGGGGCTTTATGCTTTTTATAATGCAAAAGAATTATATTATGACAGCGATAGCTTCCGGGAGTACATGGCAGTTTATAATGCATCCTTTAACTATAAGGGAATTCTTGATTATATTATACGCAGTCTCAGTAATTCTGATTATTATAATGCCGGTGAAGTTTCCCGCTGGCTTGCGGATTATCTCGACCGTTTTTATGATTATGAACAGAGAGTATCCTATTCCGGTGATTATTATGACGACAGTTATACGCCGGAACATAGGGAGGCGCTGGCGCGTATGCGGGAAGATTTAGACGCAGTGCTTATGACCTATTGCCATTTGACAAAAGAAGAGCTGGAGCTTTTGCCTGATTATTCTACGGCGAAAAAACAGAGCCTGATTGAGGATGGACTGCTGCGGGAGAATGTAGATGCGGGTAAAGAGGAGGGGGCGGAAGAATGAGAAAACTACTGAATGTTGTCATTGTAATATTTTGCATTGTTTTTTTTATACAGACGGCTTCTCTTATCTGGTATGTCGTAGAGGATAAGCATGTATATAACGATATCAGTGACGAAGCCGAACTGTTAAGCAGGCTTCGCTATCAGGATTATGATTATCTGCTGGATGCCGTGTACAAGAATGAAGTCAGAAATGTAGAAAAAGAGGGCGACATGGAAGCTTTGTATGCGGTAGCCTATTATTATGAAAATGCCATGATGTATCATGCTTATCAAACCGCCGGTGATACGGTAAGGGCGAAAGAACGGTATGATAAAATGTCAGAGTATGAGGCGCAGATGGGCGAATATGCTTTTGCTAAAGAGGAAATATTGGAATATTTAGGCATAGAATAGATAATGATTTAGAAATTCTAAAAAAAGTATTAAATCCCAGTTTTTGGGGAATGATAAGAAAATAAGAGAAAAATAAAGAAAAAAAGAGTAAAAGTTATAAAACAGCATGAAATATAGCTTTGTTTGTGTTTGCAAAGTGAATTAGATAAACTTAATATATGGTTAGTCGTTAGCACTCAACAAGGATGAGTGCTAATAAAAATGATAAAAGAAGTAACAGTGAGAGCAAAACAGTTACATTTAAGGAGGCAAAACTATGAAATTAGTACCACTTGGTGACAGAGTTGTATTGAAACAGTTAGAGGCGGAGGAAACAACAAAATCAGGAATTGTTCTTCCGGGACAGAACAAAGAGAAACCGCAGCAGGCAGAAGTTATCGCAGTCGGACCGGGCGGCATGGTAGACGGAAAAGAAGTAAAGATGGAAGTAAAGGTCGGAGATCAGGTTATTTATTCTAAATACTCCGGAACAGAAGTAAAACTTGAGGAAGATGAGTACATTATTGTAAGACAGAGCGATATTCTTGCAGTAATCCAATAATAAGTTGAAAAATATAGAAAATCAGGAGGCAGATTCATTATGGCAAAAGAAATTAAATTTGGTGCAGAAGCAAGAACTGCGTTGGAAGCAGGTGTAAATCAGTTATCAGATACAGTAAGAGTAACACTCGGACCGAAAGGAAGAAATGTTGTTTTAGATAAATCCTACGGCGCTCCGCTTATTACGAACGACGGTGTTACGATTGCAAAAGAAATTGAATTGGAAGATGCGTTTGAAAATATGGGCGCACAGCTTGTAAAAGAAGTAGCTACTAAGACAAATGACGTAGCAGGTGACGGTACAACAACCGCAACCGTTTTGGCACAGGCTATGGTAAATGCAGGTATGAAGAACCTGGCAGCAGGTGCAAATCCGATTATTTTAAGAAAAGGTATGAAAAAAGCAACTGATGTTGCAGTAGACGCGATTGCAAAGATGAGTTCCAAAGTAAACGGCAAAGAGCACATTGCCAGAGTAGCGGCTATTTCAGCAGGAGATGAAGAAGTAGGACAGCTTGTAGCGGATGCTATGGAAAAAGTTTCCGGTGACGGCGTTATTACAATCGAAGAGAGCAAAACAATGCTTACCGAATTGGATTTAGTAGAAGGTATGCAGTTTGACAGAGGTTATATCTCTGCTTATATGGC
>CAMWMM010000462.1 GCA_947175285.1 uncultured Lachnospiraceae bacterium | reverse complement strand
AGTGGTGAGGAATATAATGAACTTCGAATGAGTGTAGGATGGCGTCCAATCACGGAAGGACAAGCCAAGAGAGGACTTGAACACACTACTTTTCTGGCAGCGGTAAGAGATAAGGGTAAGATAGTTGCCATGGGCAGGATGCTCTTTGACTTCGGATACACGGCATATCTGGGCGATGTCATTGTACGTCCGGAATATCAGGGACAGGGAATCGGCAGGCAGATAGTGGAGAGCCTGATTGACAGAACAATGGATTCAGCATTTGAGGATGAGCGGATTATGTTTATTCTGGGTGCAGCGAAAGATAAAGAGGGTTTTTACGAAAAATTAGGTTTTCATAGACGACCCAATGAGTTTTCCGGTGACGGAATGTCAATGTGGCGCAAGAAGTAAATAGATTGTTTCGAATGTAAATAATTGATGAAGCCGCACAGGCTGTAAAATTATTTTTGGAGGAAAAGGCTATGACAAAAACATTTTATGATTGACAGTTATAGTCTTTTTTCATGCGGTAATTATCATAGGAAATTTGCGACTGTTCAGATTTTGAACATAGCTAAAATGTAACAGTAGATTAACAAGATGTTACTTGAAAATGTCATATATGTAATGTTGTATTGGTAGCAATCTTATATGCTGGATTATAAAATTAAGGAACGAAGGAGTGAATATAAAATGAGTTTTGGAGAAAATCTTCAGAAATTAAGAAAAGGAAAGAATATTTCACAGGAAAGCCTAGCGGAGGAGTTAGGGGTTTCCCGTCAGACAATCGGGAAATGGGAAAACGGAACTACATATCCGGAAACAGAATGCCTTATTCAAATCAGCGATTTCTTTGACGTGAGCATAGATACTCTTTTAAAAGGGACAGTGGCAGAGACAAATATAACGGAAACTTTATCTTCTGATAAAGCTTTTTCGCAGACGGAACAGCATAACAGATTCACTGTTGACCAAAGGCAAAGAAACCGTAATATTCGTTTCGTGGTGGCTGTGATACTTTTTATAATCTCACCTTTCTATCCGGGGAGTACGGGAGCGGGCTCTGCATCTGGTTTTTTGATGATTTTGAGTATTGCTGTCGGAATCGGACTGCTTATTTATAACCATAAGACAAAGGATCAGGCAGAATAAAACCGCCTGATCTTTCAGGAGGTTACTATGCTGCTTGAAGTAAAGGACATTTCAAAGAAATATGGCATATTCCCTGCATTAAATCCATTGTCATGCTGTATGGAATCCGGAGAACTGATAGGTCTTGTTGGCTCCAACGGTGCAGGAAAGTCTACCTTTATCAAAATCTTATCAACGCTCATCAAGCCAACTAACGGAGATATTTTGTTAGATGGAAAGAGCATTATAAAATATCCCATGATAATGCAAAAGAATATTGGATATCTGCCACAGGATATTGCCATATATCCTAATTTAAGTGCAGTGGAATTTCTTATGTATATGGCTGCCTTGAAAAGACTTCCCAAAAGAAAAGCCAAAGAGCAGGTTGAATATCTTTTAGAGATCCTGCACTTGTCTGATGCAAAAAATAAGCGTTTAGCAGGTTTTTCCGGTGGAATGAAACAACGTGTTGGAATAGCCTGCGCCTTATTGGGAGATCCGGAAATCATTATTGTGGATGAACCGACAACAGGCCTTGATCCCGAAGAACGGGTAACTCTTCGCAATATACTGTCAAAATTAGCTTGTAGTAAAATTGTTCTATTATCTACCCACATTATTTCAGATATTGAAGCAACAGCGTCAAGAATTATGATTTTGAAAAAGGGGAATTTATTGTTCAATGATACACCGCAAAAACTGCTTCATAATGCAGAAGGATATGTATGGGAATATCTACTTTCCGATAGCCGGATTAGTGAAGGTATCACAGGGATTAGTTCTATGATTCAGACGGAACAGGGAATTAAAGTTCGGCAGGTGAGCAGGGAAAAGCCCTTCTTTAATGCGGTTTCTGCAAATGCAAATTTAGAAGATGCCTGCTTGTGTGTTTTAGAGGAGGTGGCTAAATGATCCATAATCAGATATGGTTTATTGCAAAAGCAGATTTTAAAGAACGCACCCGAAGATTTTCATTTCTTGTGTTATGTGTGTTAGCAGTTTTGGCAGCATTTTTATTTGTACCAAATCCTGATGCGGAAATGATATCTATTGCTGTAGATGCACAGTATTTTTCACAAACTACAAACTGGACTTGGATTCCGATGGCTACTGCATTATGTACGGGGGTATTATTGCCAGTGACGGGTTTTTTCTATTTAAGAAATTCTTTAAGCTTGGACAGGAAAACAGGTATTGTAGATTTAGTATATACATCTCCGGTGAGCAGGGTAACATATTTATTCGGTAAGTATTTATCAAATATACTTATACTTTTATGTATGCTGCTTGTTGTAACATTGACATCATTCTGTATGACAATATTGCAATTCCCAAGTATGGAAATTTCGGCTGTTCACTGTTTCTCTTATTTTTTATGTATAGTACCCGGAATATTTTTGTGTGCAGCGCTTACTCTTATGATAGAGGCTGTTCCACTGTTTCGGAGCAGAATCGGTGTGTGGATGGCGGGAATTGTTTATTTTGTTGTATATGTTGTATGTATTAGTTCTTTATTTGACGATTCACAGGGCATCATTGTGCGTCTTTTTGATATGCCTGGTTTTCTGTGGCTAAAAGACAGCATTGACCAGAGTGTCTATAACATAACAGGGAAGCCGGCACAGGTTGCTATGTTCGTATATGAAGATGGTATGATAAACAATCAAAAACTACCAGAGCTATTCTTTGTACCGTTATCTTTTATGTCCGATAGACTGTTTGAGAAAATTGGTATGATTGTCTTAGGGATCGTACTATGTGTTACGGCATCGGTTCTCATGCCGCGTTATAAGAATACCAGAAATATTATTTTAATTTCCGAAAAACCACATAGAAAAACTAATGGTCATGGGTTATTTATAACAGAGTTCATCTTAACCTTTCGCAGCTGTTCTGTGATATGGCTCATTGTTATGTTTGTATTATGGCTATCTATGTTTTTCGCAGACATAAAAACGGCACAGGGAATATTATGGATATTATCAATAGCATGGTCGTGTGTTTTGTTTTCAGAGTATGGTTGTCGTGAGAAAAAGCATAATTTAAATACTTTGATTCCGACTTTTTTTTACGCATATTCGTATCAGCTTTTGATACGCTTTAGTGTGGGAGGAATTGTTTCTTTGCTTGTATCTGCTCCGATTATTTTAAGAACTGCATTTATTGGTGAATTTTCAGGAGTTGTTGCAGGAATCATATTTGCACTTTTTATTCCGGCATTGTCTATATTTCTTGGGCAAATCAGCGGATCCGAAAGGATGTTTGAGATTATTTTTTTGATAATTTGTTATGTGATGTTGAACACTACATCATTTATCAGATTATATGCAATATATGGGAATGTAATTATACATAATGCCATTATATCAATAATTACTTTTTTCATGTTAATGCTTTCCTGTTGGATGCGGAGATTCATAGGTAACAACAATAACAGACAGCAAACTGTCTGTAAGACAGTTTGCAGAGTGAAGCGGAGGGAGGAAGAAATTTAATGTGAATTTTATTGTAAACACAAACACTTCAGCCAATAAGGCAATTTTCCCCAACTTGTGGTTGAATTAATTTTTCATATAATTGTTTTGATAAGATTAAATTCAGTTACCATATAAAAAAACATGCTATACTATATGCAGATTTTGCAAGGGGGTATATAATGCAAACATTAATTATAAATGGATCTCCACGGATAAATGGGGATACAGAAAGTCTGATTAATATAGTAACAAAAGATATTAAAGATGAATACAAAGTTTTAAACGCATATAGATGTAATATTTCACCATGTATAGATTGCAGATATTGTTGGGAAAATCGCGGCTGTTCCATAATGGATGAAATGCAGGAGATATATGATTATATTCAAGTGTGTGACAATATTCTAATTGCTTCTCCTATATATTTTTCGGAGCTGACCGGAAAACTATTAGATGTGGGAAGCAGATTTCAAACCTATTTTTGCGCCAGATTTTTTAGGGGTGAGGAAAATATTCTAAAGCCCAAAAAGGGAGCCGTCATATTAGTCGGAGGAGGGGATGGGCATATGGACAAGGCTTATGAAACAGCATGTACACTTTTACATCATATGAATTGTTATAATATACATAAAGC
>CAMWMM010000461.1 GCA_947175285.1 uncultured Lachnospiraceae bacterium | reverse complement strand
GGGAGAAAAGAAATGAGCAGAGAAATTTTACTGGTTGAGGATGACGGCAGTTTAAAACGTGCAATCAGCCTGAAGTTAATGAAAGAGGGGTATATTGTATATACGGCGGCGTCTGTCAAAGAAGCGGATGCTTTGTACGGTCAGCATGGTGTGTCGCTTATCATTTGCGATATCGACCTGCCGGACGGAAGCGGACTGGATTTTTGTATGAGAGTCAGGAAAGACAGCGATGTTATGTTTTTGTTTCTTACTGCATCAGATACGGAAGCAGACATGCTGAAAGGCTACCGGGCAGGTGCGGACGATTATATTACGAAACCGTTTTATTTAAATGCGCTCATTTCTAAAGTCAATGCCTTGATGAAAAGGCATTTACAGGTAAAAGAGCCGGACATGCTTGTTTCCGGCTCCATCACCTTGTATATCATACAAAACCGCACAAAAAAAGACGGGGAGTATTTGACGCTTACGGCAAAGGAACAGAGCCTGCTTACTTTTTTTATGCAAAATCCCATGAGGATATTATCGAAGAATCAGCTTTTAGAAGCAATTTGGGATATTGACGGCAGTTTTGTGGATGATAATACGCTGGCAGTCAATATAAGACGCCTGCGGGAAAAGATAGAAGATGACCCGTCAAATCCGGAGTATTTAAAAAATGTAAGAGGTCTGGGTTATATTTGGGAAAAAAGTGTCAGAGCAGAAACGGAGCAGGAATAATGAGAAAAAAGACAGTGGTTTTCGTCATTCTTTTTTTCATAGAAGTTATAATATTTGCGGTACTTGGAATATCTGTGATACGAAGCGCCTATGACAACGAAATCCATACGGTGCAGAATCTGGCAGGTAAAGTGATTACACAATACCCGGAAACAGAGAATGCTTTTCTGGAAGCACTTGGGGATATGGAGAGGAAAAATACAGACGAAGGCGCGGATATCCTGACTCATTACGGTTATGACGAAGGAGAAAAAATAAAGGAAAATCCGTCTTATATGCAGGCTGTGATATTTCTGTTCAGTGTTTTGGCAGTTTTTTATCTGGTAAGCATTTTGTGTGTTTATTTGTATTTTGACAGGGCACAGAGACGAATGAAAAAGCAGGAAGAGCAGATTTTATCTGTTTTAGAAAGCTGTCTTTCGGGAGATTATCATTTTACAGAGGATGAAACGGTATTACAAAAACTGCAAAATCCTCTCTTTGCGGATGCTTTGAAAAAAATCGGCAGAGGCCTTAAGTTAAAATCGGAGTGGTTAGAAGCAGAACATGATAATACCAAGTCGCTCGTGACAGACATTTCACATCAGTTAAAAACCCCGATTAGTGCGTTGAAAGTCTGTTTTCCTCTGTGTGTGGAAGCGGAAGACGAGGAGGAAAAAGAAGAGTTTGGCGCCAGATGTGGAATGCAGATAGAGAAGCTGGAAGTTCTGGCGGACGCATTAACGAATATTTCTTATTTGGAAACGCACATGATAGAGTTATCTCCGAAAAAAGAATCTGTCACCGACATATTGACCGATTCAGTTAATACTGTTTATATGAAAGCATTGGAAAAGCAGATAACGATAGAGAGTATGATGGAAGAACAGGATGAACTATGGGTAAATGCTGACAGAAAATGGACAGTGGAGGCGGTTTCCAATGTTCTGGATAATGCTGTGAAATACAGTCCGGCAGGCGGCCGCATTCAGATAAGTGTGCAGGCGTTATATAATTTTATCAGAATTGAGATTGAAGATAACGGAATTGGAATTCCGAAAGAGGAGTGGAATCAGATATTCAAGCGCTTTTACCGCGGCAGCAATGATATGGTGAGAAAGGCAGAGGGAGCAGGGGTAGGCCTGTATCTTTCCAGAAAAATTTTAGAGGATGAGGGAGGCGCTGTTTTTGTACGCCCTGCAAAGGAGCAGGGGAGCATTTTTGTCATCCAGCTTCCGGTGTATGATTAAAAAATGTTTTTTTGTAAGTTTCCTGTAAGATAAGCATTTTATAATAAGTCTCATAAAAGATTTGTACAAAGAATTATGAAATGAGGAGGACTTACGTAATGAGCATTATATTAGAAACAAAGAGCTTGTGCAAATATTATGGGTCGCATGAAAATGTCGTCAAAGCTGTAGACCATATGAATCTACGGATAGAGCAGGGCGAATTTGTAACGATTATCGGAAAATCGGGAAGCGGTAAATCCACGCTTTTACACCTGCTTGGAGGGTTGGATAATCCGACATCCGGCGAGGTGTGGTTAGACGGGAAAAACATTGCGGGATATTCAGAAGAACAGCTTGCAGCCATCCGCAGACGGGAGATTGGATTTATCTTTCAGGCATTTAATCTGGTGCCTTCACTGAATGTCTGGGAAAATGTGGTGCTGCCGCTTGGACTGGACAACAGGAAAGTAGACAAGGCATATATTACCGATATCTTAAAAACCCTTGACATGGAGAAAAAAATGAAAAATCTGCCCAATACGTTATCGGGAGGGCAGCAGCAGAGAACGGCGATTGCCAGAGCGATATCGACGAAACCGTCTATTATTCTGGCGGATGAACCGACGGGAAATCTGGATTCCAAGACAGGGGATGAAGTGATTTCTCTGTTAAAACTTTCTGCGAAAAAGTACGGTCAGACATTGATTGTCATTACACATAATGAAGAGATTGCGCAAATGGCAGACAGAACGATTGTCATTGAAGACGGTAAGGTGGTGATGGGATAATATGAGTACAATTTCAACACTTGCCGTAAGCAGAATAAAATATAACAGAAGCCGGACTATACTTACTGCAGTTTCCATTATGCTGACGACAGTTCTTTTAACAGCGATTGCCACTTCGACATTGGGATTATTAAATTATAATAAACTGCGGGTGACAGAGGAAGGAAATGTTCATGCTTCTTTAAGCAGACTGGATGCGAAACAGATAGAAATGCTGAAAAACCACATGGACGTGGAAGCGGTGGAAGTTTCGGAAGTATTTGCCACAATAGAGTATGGTAAGATGAACGGACATCTTTCGTATGCAGAGGACTTAAAAGAGGGTATTTATCATCAGTATGGAAATCTGTTAGAAGGGCATGAACCGGAAAATATAGACGAAATATGCGGACCGAAGGCGTTCTTTGAGCGGATGGATGTGGAACCGGTTATCGGTAATAAAATTACGATATCATTCCGTCCAAACGGAGAGGGCATGATTGAAACAAGAGAATTTACCATATGCGGTCTCGTTTCCCAGATTGATATGTCCAATGTAGATATCAGTGATTCACGTATTGTATATAGCGCGTCTGTTTCCGAAGCATTGGTAGAAGAATATCTTTCACCGGAGGAGCGGGAATACAGGGCGAATATCCGGGTATACGGTGAAGAGGAACTTAATTTTGACCAAATCATTGAAAAAATAAATCAGGTGGCGCAGGATATCGGCTGTAAAGAGGATAATACGGCTCCAAATAAAGGCTATCTTTACGTTATGACGGATCCGGGAACCGAGACAATCGGAATAGCAGGGGGGATCGCCTTTATGGTTATTGTATTCTCGGGGCTTGTTATTTACAGCATTTATTATGTCAGCGTTATTACGGATGTACAGGAAATCGGAAAACTGAAGGCTCTTGGCGCAGGCAGGAAACAGGTTAAGAGGCTGCTTGTACAGGAGGGAATGCGTGTGGCGGTATTTGCCATACCTGTAGGTCTTATCATTGGCTTTTTGCTGCCGTATTTTATTCTTCCTATAATATACAGGTATATAGCAGGGATGACGGTTGGGGGAGCGGCAACAGAACGGGTTCCCATGTTTTCTCTTCCGATACTGCTTCTTGTAGCAGTAGTGGTATTGTTTGCAATCTATCTGTCCTTGTTAAAGCCCATGAAAATGGCAGCAAAGATTTCACCGATAGAAGCAATCCGCTATCAGGAGAACAGCGGCGGGAAAAAAATAAGAAAAGGGAAGAAAGAAGTTAATTTATTTGGATTAAGTGCGGCAAATCTGATACGGAATAAGAAACGTACGATTGTAACGATGATGACGATGGGGCTTAGCTGTGTGCTGTTCATGAGTCTTGCAGTCGTACTCGGAAGCATGAGAGCTGAAGATATCGCACGGTGGTATATCAGTACGGGAGATTTCAGACTGAGTCTGGAGTATTCTACCAATGATAAAGAGTATCCGGAGAACAATCTGGATTCGCTGCAGCAGCAGAATATTTTCAGTGAGGAATTTGT
>CAMWMM010000460.1 GCA_947175285.1 uncultured Lachnospiraceae bacterium | reverse complement strand
GCTTCAACTACTGCTGCCGCCACTTCAACCGGCTCTGGTTCTGCCTCGAATTCTTCTTCCTCGATCCAATCCGATTCTGTCCCGAATTCTTCTTCGACCAGTTCCGGTTCCGCTTCAACTACTGCTGCCGCCACTTCAACCGGTTTCGGTTCAGGCTCTGCTTCAACTACTGCTGCCGCCACTTCAACCGGCTCTGGTTCTGCCTCGAATTCTTCTTCCTCGATCCAATCCGATTCTGTCCCGAATTCTTCTTCGACCAGTTCCGGTTCCGCTTCAACTACTGCTGCCACTTCAACCGGCTTCGGTTCAGGCTCTGCTTCAACTACTGTTGCCTCTGCCGGCTCCTGTACCGCCCCTGCCGCCAACGCTGCTTCTTCCGCTCCTATGGATATAAATTCCAATCCGCTATCATCAATTTCCGGACGTGATAGCTTAAGCAAATCGTTATATGACCTGAAACGCACCTGTTTTTTCCTCTTAGAATGCTGATATATCAGACCTGCTATCAGACAGACCGCCGCTATCGCACCAGCCACAATCTCGTCCCGCCATATCATAAAGTAGATTGTCAGACCGAGGATTGCCGCACCAAGAGGCGCTGCCAAAAGATAGCTGCGTTTTGCGAGCGCAGTCCTAATCCGAAGTTTATCCAGAATAAATCCCCATATAATACTCAAAAAATACACGAAACATAGACATAGAAATGTAAGCGAAACTGTCAGAAACAGTCTGATAACAGAATTGTCCGTCATCGGCTCAACCAGTCGAAAACTGCCATAGCATAATACGGCTCCAATTCCCATAAAAAGAATCGTTCCGAAATATTTATATCCCCAGAGACAAAAAAGTATCCCCACGACAATGAGAAGGATAACCCCCAAAAAAATTATCATTTCCTTTGAAAAAACTAACTCACCCTGCCATTCCGGCACATTCAATACAAATTTTTCCATCCCCAATATGTTCCCCTCTATATTACAGGCACAGCCATATGTTGTATACCGAAATTATTTTTTACAATTTACCATTTTTCAATCAAAATAATCATTTATATTTTATCACTTTTAGGAAAATCATTCAATATTTTGACATATTTTGTCATTTTTTATAACTTTTTCACAAAAAAGATAACCATAATAAAGTCAAGACACAATCAAAAAGTATTGCTATACTGTTATTACATCGCGATGGGAGCGCTAAAAATATGAGTTATTCAACTATGGCACGCGCATTAATCAGCTATATAGAAAGCCACTTGGAAAACTTTGATATCAGGGAAATGTCCGAGAGTTTTGGATTCTCGGAAATCTATCTCAGGGAACTATTTTTGAAAAACATAAATATACCCATTATGCATTATTATAAGAGACGGCGGATGATTGTATCTGCTTTCAAAATATTGCATACAAACAAAAAAATAGTGGATATCGCCTTAGAAAGTGGATTTTCTAACCATGAATCGTATACAAGAGCTTTTCAGAGAATTTTCGGTATGTCGCCGAGCACATTTCGGACCAAAAGACCGCTAATGGGAAGAAAAGAGCTGTATACGGGCGTGTTCGGGTTGGAGATGCTCGCCAGCAAAGAAAAAAGGAGCGATGAACATATTATGGGACTTATGATGGAGCAGGATGATAATAAAGTAATATTATACGGTATCAGAAAAATTGAGCAGGGCGCCTTTGAAAGCCGTACAATGTTTCCCATTTGTATCAAGGCAGTATCGGAATATTTAGGAGATGATGTTTCCTATGCTTACATTATGGCAGCAACAGGCGCGCATTCCGGCTTGTATGGAACCGCAGTGAGTGGGACCTAAGTAATATTGATATTTACCATACTCTGCGGGAATCCAATGAAATATATCAATCCGGGGCGAAGGCGCTGGGCAGGGATTTTGCCATTATAGAAAGAGATGAAAATACATCGAAAGAAGATTTTATCACATTTATCAAATCCAAAATAGCAAAAGGCATTCCCGTAATTGCCCTTGGGATTATCGGACCGCCGGAACCATGTATTGTTGCGGGGTACGAAGCGTCAGGAGATGTTTTGGTCGGATGGAATTTCTTTCAAAATGACCCTGAGTTCTCATCTGAAATAACCCTGATGAACAATGGAAATATCCATGGATATTTCCGCTCTGATAAGTGGTGGGAAAATACGGATACGCAGGCAGCCATGTGTCTTGGGGAGGTAGTGGATAAACCTTGCAGCGATAAAGAAATCATAAAAATGGCAGCGGATATTATGGAACCCCGAAATGAAGGCGTATATGCAAAGGGACTGAATGCTTATGATGCATGGAAAGAGATGCTCTTAGATGAAAAATGGTTTGAAAACGGCGTTGGATTTGATTATCTTTTTTCAAAGCTTCTGGTTCAAAATGACGCCATGACATGCATAAACGACGGACGCAAATGGGGTGCGGAATATTTTAAAGAATTGTCAGAACACTTTAGCGGAGCCGAAAGCGATAAGTGCCGGAAAATAGCAACGCATTTCCAAAAGGTAAGCAGCCTTGCAGGAGAAATGATGTCACTAATAGGAGACTGGAGCGACATGGAAAATATGCTGAACAACTTGGGAAACCGCTCCGTCAGGGAGAAAATCGGGAAACTGATTGATTCCGCCAAAGCAGAAGATACTTATGCCTATGAGCAGATAAAATTATTGATAGATAATATATAAAAACCTCCACTCTTCCTCCGTATGCATCACAAGCTTCATAGCGATTTCCCGCATTCGGCTATTCAGTCTGTGGAACATGATATCATGTTCCCAGCGAATGCCTAGAATGTATTCCTGCTCTCTGTTTGTCAGACAAGACATGACTTGCTGCAGTTTCTTTTCGTCCTTTTTCATCCATGCCCCAAAAGGGCATTCCATATAGAAATTATCCTCGCCGCTTTCCTCCAGACGCTTTACAAGTTTTTCCAAGAGCCTTTCTTTTGTTTTTTCCTGCAAAAAATGTACATGCAGCGTCTCCGTTTCTATCGGGAGTTCAGATAATAATATACCGGATTCCGTCATATACCTGTATACTGCTTTTTCCACTTTCGCACGCGGCACCGGATAATCGAGTTCTTTCATCATCTGTTCTACGGAATATCCCCTATCTACGAGATGCCTGATTGCGCCTCCCGCCGCGACATCAAATACAAAATCCGACAATGCGGCTTCAAAATACTTTGGTCTGTTCTCCTGCATCATCAATCCTCCTCGCTTTCTGGCAAGAATTGCGTAGCAATTCTTGTAGCTCAGACTGTCAAGTCTGAGCTTATTATATCATTTGTATTTGACACAGGCAATTTTTGTATTTCCCCGCCCAATTTATGCCACATACCGTATTTTCGCTGACAATCCCACAATTTTATCGTATGATAAAGACACCGATAAACATTGCATTCATTTTGTAAGCTTACAACCGCAATACGGTATTTGATAAAAAAGGAGGTATCTTCATGAAAGTGGAAATTCAAATATCGCCGGACATTGAAGAGCCATATGCTGTTATCTATTCCAATCAAATGACAGAAGAGGTTCAGCGCGTTTATGACAAAATTCAGTCTTGCAGTAATGTGATTACAGCAATAGACAATGAACAGATTATTATACTACAGCCGTCTGAAATCTATATGCTGCGGATAGAAAACGAGCAGTTGGTGATTTACTGCCAGCAGAAAAAATATATTTCCAACAAACGTCTTTATGAAATGGAAAACCTGTTAGGCAGCAAATTTATGCGGATTTCTAAATCCACTATTATCAATCTGAAAAAATTAAGCAGCGTGGAACCCTCTTTTAACGGAACCATGCTTGTCATACTAAAAAACGGGGATAAAGACTATATTTCCAGAAAGTATCTCCCAGCATTTAAAAAATATTTAGGACTATAAGAAAGGATGGGTTATTTATATGAAAAAATTTAAAAAAATTGCTATTATTTCATTACAGGGAATCGGCATTGCGTGTACAATTTATATGCTAATCGGCATGATATTTGATTATCTGGACGGAGGCAATTTTGTCTTAAAAAACTGGGCATATACGAAACAGGCAATCGCTACTATTTTAATCGGTATCGCATATTCGGCTCCCACCGAAATATACAACAGCGAAAAACTGCCTTTTGCATTTAAATTTCTGTTTCATATGGGAATCGGGTGCAGCGTCTATCTGATTACCGCCTTTTGCATCGGCTGGATTCCGGTCAGTTTCGGCATTGGAAAAT
>CAMWMM010000459.1 GCA_947175285.1 uncultured Lachnospiraceae bacterium | reverse complement strand
CGAGTTTGCACAGCGGATTACCATGCAGGGTCTTTCCATGGAGCAGTACATGCAGTTTACAGGCACAAACTATAATCAGATGATAGAACAGATAAAACCGCAGGCTGAGAAGAGAATCAAGTCCAGACTGGTACTGGAAGCGGTTGCAGCAGCAGAGAAGATTGAAGTAACCGATGAAGATTATGAGAACGAGATTGCATCTATGGCAGAGGTATACCAGATGGAGCCTGCAAAAGTGAAAGAAATGCTTGGAGAGAGAGAAGAAAAGAACATAAGACAAGACCTTGCAGTGAAGAAAGCAGCAGAGTTTGTTGTAGAACAGGCAAAAGAGAAGTAATAGGTTTAAGAGAAAGGAATGGTTATTACTATGGCATTAGTACCTTATGTCATTGAGCAGACCTCAAAAGGGGAACGCTCCTATGATATTTATTCAAGACTTTTAAAGGAAAGAATTATCTTTCTTGGTGAAGAGGTAAACGAAACAACGGCAAGTCTTGTTGTTGCGCAGATGCTGTTTTTGGAATCAGAAGACCCGGAGAAAGATATCCACTTATATATCAACAGCCCGGGCGGTTCCGTAACAGCGGGCATGGCAATTTATGATACGATGCGTTTCATCAAGTGTGACGTATCGACCGTATGTATCGGTATGGCGGCAAGTATGGGAGCTTTTCTTCTGGCAGGCGGAACAAAAGGAAAGAGAATGGCGCTTCCGAATGCGGAAATTATGATACATCAGCCGTTAGGCGGCGCACAGGGACAGGCAACGGAGATTGAGATTGCTGCAAAGCATATTCTGCATACCAAGGAGAAGCTGAATAAAATGTTAGCCGAAAATACAGGGCAGGATTATGAAGTGATTGCAGCAGATACGGAACGTGATAATTGGAAGTCAGCGGAAGAAGCGCTTGCTTATGGTTTAATTGACCGTGTCATTACCAATCATGCTGAAGCCGCAAAAGAATAACCTGAAAATCAAAGATTTTCAGCTGCGAGTTTGAACTTATGTTCAAACATCGCGGGCTGGGAAACAAAATAATAGAAAGGCAGTTTTTTTGAAATGACGGGAAGAAATTCTGACGACAAAGTAAGATGTTCTTTTTGTAATAAAACGCAGGATCAGGTTCGGAAGATGATTGCAGGACCGGGAAGCGTTTACATTTGCGATGAATGCGTCGATATTTGTGCGGATATCATTGAGGATGAATATGAAGAGGAAACCGAAATCAGCACGATGGAGATTAATCTCTTAAAACCGGTGGAGATAAAGAAGTTTCTGGATGATTACGTTATCGGACAGGAGGATGCCAAAAAAGTCCTTGCTGTTTCCGTATACAATCATTATAAGAGAGTGACGGCACCGGCAGACGATGACGGTGTGGAATTGCAGAAAAGCAATATTATCATGATAGGGCCTACCGGTTCCGGTAAAACATATCTGGCGCAGACGCTGGCGAAAATTATTAACGTACCTTTTGCCATTGCAGACGCAACGACACTTACAGAAGCCGGATATGTAGGCGAGGACGTGGAAAATATCCTGTTAAAGCTGATTCAGGCAGCGGACTACGATATCGAGCGAGCGCAGTTTGGTATTATCTATATTGATGAGATTGATAAGATTACCAAAAAAAGCGAGAATGTTTCGATTACACGTGATGTTTCCGGAGAGGGCGTTCAGCAGGCGCTTTTAAAAATTATTGAGGGAACAGTGGCAAGTGTACCGCCTCAGGGGGGAAGAAAACATCCCCATCAGGAACTGATTCAGATAGATACTTCCAATATTCTGTTCATCTGCGGCGGTGCGTTTGACGGGTTGGAGAAAATTGTAGAGGAAAGACTGGATAGAAACTCGATTGGCTTCAATGCGCAGATTATCGAAAAGAGCAGTAAAGATATCGGAGCGGTTCTGAAAGAGGCAGCACCGCAGGATTTGATGAAATTCGGTCTGATTCCGGAATTTATCGGGCGTGTGCCGATTACTGTCACTTTGGAAGGTTTGGACAGGGAAGCGCTTGTCAGAATCCTGAAAGAGCCTAAGAATGCGTTGATAAAGCAATATCGGAAATTATTCGAGTTTGATGAAGTGAACTTAAAAGTAGAAGATGATGCGGTAGAAGCGATTGCGGATTTGGCATATGAGAGAAAAACTGGCGCAAGAGGACTGCGTTCCATTATGGAGAATGTTATGATGGACGTTATGTATGAAATTCCGTCAGATGACAATATTGCAGAATGTGTTATCACAAAAGAGGCGGTAGAAGGTAAAGAGCAGCCGATTGTGCATTATCGTAACAGGTTATTGCAGGCATAATTTCCTATATAAAAAACGTCGCCGGAAGTGGGCGGCGTTTGTCTTTTATCGTGTAGCAGTGAGGGGTGTAGGATATGGTTATCAAAAACGTTAATCTGGAAAGAGTCTGCGGGATTACAAGTAAGCTGCCGAAGAACAAGCTTATGGAATTTGCTTTTACGGGGAAAAGTAATGTAGGAAAGTCATCCCTTATTAACGGGCTGATGAACCGTAAATCCCTGGCGAGAACAAGTTCCAAACCGGGGAAGACCCAGACAATCAATTATTATAATATCAATGAGCAGATGTACTTTGTAGATTTACCGGGATATGGGTATGCGACGGCAAATGAGAATGTTAAGGCGCAGTGGGGGAAACTCATTGAAGACTATCTGCATCAGTCTAAAATGATAAGAGCCGTATTTCTGTTAGTGGATATCAGGCATGCGCCGTCCGAAAATGACCGTATCATGTATGACTGGATTGTAAAAAGAGGCTACCAGCCGATTATTATTGCCACAAAATCAGATAAAGTGAAACGAAGTCAGATTGCGAAGCAGAAGAAGTTGATTCGCGATACATTGCAGATAGGAAATGACACGATTGTCATACCATATTCCTCTTTGTCGAAACAAGGAAGAGAAGACATCTATGCGGTGATTGATGAACTGGCAGCGAGAGGTTAAGTTATGAAGCAGAAAGCAGTCACATATGTAAAAGTAATTTTGAATTTGTTGACCGCATTGGTCATTCTTCTTCTGTGTATTTTTTTACTGCCTAAGGCAATTATGTTTTTTATGCCTTTTGTGATAGGCTGGATTATTTCGCTGATTGCGGCGCCGTTAGTCAGATTTTTGGAGGATAAACTGAAAATCCGGAGAAAGGCGCTTTCAGCGTTTGTGATTATAGCGGTTCTTGCAGTTGTTATTCTGCTTGTCTATTATGTTGTTGTCAAACTGGCAAGGGAGACAACCAGTTTTATTAATGAACTGCCTGCTTTATGGAAGCGTGTAGAAGCGGAGTTTGCGCAGATAGGAGCTAATCTGCAGGGAATTTATGTACGTCTGCCGCTTGATGTACAGGAGAAAATAACGCAGCTTTCCAATGGACTGGAAGATTATTTTTCTGATTTTGTCGGGGAAATCGGAACTCCTACTTTTACGGCAGTAGGGAACTTTGCAAAGCAGCTCCCTGATATTTTCATGGCAGTCATTATGACATTATTGTCATCATATTTCTTTGTAGCGGACAAATCTTATTTATCTGATTGTATGAAAAAGTATCTGCCGAAAGCGATATATTACCGTTTCAGTTTGATACGGAACAGTTTTCGGGATGCCGTAGGAGGCTATTTCAAGGCACAGTTTAAAATAGAGATATGGATATATATGCTGTTAGTTATAGGACTATTGATTCTGGGCATTGATTATGCGTTTGTGATTGCGTTAGGAATTGCCTTTCTGGATTTACTGCCGGTTTTCGGCACGGGAACGGTTATGCTTCCCTGGGCGGTGATTGAAATTCTAAGCGGCGAGTACAGAAGGGCAGTCGGTTTATTGATTATTTGGATTATCGGACAGCTTGTGCGGCAGGTGATACAGCCGAAAATTATGGGAGATTCCATTGGTATCGACCCGATTCCTACGCTGTTTTTACTCTATATCGGATATCAGGTGTCCGGCGTTCTCGGTATGATTTTAGCATTACCAATCGCTATCATTGTGATTAACTTAAATGAAGCCGGCGTTTTTGATACGACAAAAGAAAGTTTCCGTATTTTGATTGCCGGTTTTAACAGATTCAGGCGTCTGCGCAATGAAGATGAAGAAATTATCATTGAATATGAGAATGAGATTGAAGAAAGTATGGATAGAAAAGAGGATTGACCATGAGAGTCACAGTATACAATTGCAGGGAATTTGACGAAAAGGAATTATTTTTACGCTATGGAAAAGAGTTGGGAATGGAACTGGTTCTTTGTGC
>CAMWMM010000458.1 GCA_947175285.1 uncultured Lachnospiraceae bacterium | reverse complement strand
CTGCCGTTTCTGGGCTTCCTCCTGACGCTTTTGAATCTGATACTGCTTCAATTCACTGTTCAGGTTCTGGATTTTTTCCTGAAGAGCTTTCTTTTCATCACTTTTTTCTTCCGCAGACATTTCGCTGTCATAAGTGATGCCTCTCATTTTCTCCTGAAGAGTGCCAATCTGCTTTTGAATATTGATTTCGTGACTATCCTGGCTTGACTGGCTCGCAGGCAGAACAGTCGATGTCTGTTTAATGCTCGCTATGTCCATATAAATATCCACACCTTTCTCTCAGCCTGCGACATTTGTGCCGGAATCTGTTTTGCCGTTATCCGTTTACACAATTTTGAAAAATATCTTATCTTCCTTTTCCTATATATATCGGTTAGTTTCCGGTTTTGTTTATAGTAACTTTATAATTTTGTGAAAATTTTTCCGGATTTGAAGGAAAATCAGTTGACGAAAAAATAATGTTATGGTATAGTAAACAAACGAGATGAGATTGAGGTCTTTTTTTTATGCTCAAATTTTGATAAATCAGGCAAGCGGAGGTAATAAAAATGCGTACAAGAATTACATTGGCATGTACAGAATGCAAACGTCGTAATTATAATACCACAAAGGATAAGAAAACACATCCTGACAGAATGGAAACAAAGAAATATTGTAGATTCTGCAAGACACATACCTTGCATAAAGAAACCAAGTAATTGTTCGTTGTTCATTATTTTTGAAAGGAGCAATTTATATTATGGGAGATTCTGCAAAATCAGATAAGACACCCAAGCCGGTTAAGTTTTGGGATGGTGTAAAATCTGAATTTAAGAAAGTTACCTGGCCGGATAAGGATTCCCTTTTGAAACAGTCTGTTGCGGTAGTTGTTATTTCGGTTGTAGTCGGAGCAATTATTGCCATATTGGATTTTGTTCTTCAGTATGGCGTGGATTTCTTGACAACATTGTAGAGTGAGGGATAATCGTATGGCAGAAGCAAATTGGTATGTTGTGCATACCTATTCCGGGTATGAAAATAAAGTAAAAGCCAATATTGAGAAAACAATTGAAAACAGGCATTTGGAAGAGGAAATTCTGGAAGTCCGCGTTCCGTTACAGGATGTGATGGAAATGAAAAACGGAGCCAGAAAAACCGTTCAGAAAAAAATGTTTCCGGGTTATGTCCTTATTAATATGGTTATGAATGATGACACATGGTATGTTGTTCGTAATACGAGAGGTGTGACGGGATTTGTCGGACCGGGAAGCAAACCGGTGCCGCTTTCGGAAGCGGAGATGAAGCCGCTTGGTATCAAAGTTGAAAATGTAACGGTAGATTTCGCAGAGGGTGACACAATTGCGGTAGTTGCAGGCGTATGGAAAGATACGGTCGGCGTTGTCCAGAGAATGGACTACGGCAAACAGACTGCAACGATAAACGTAGAGCTGTTCGGAAGAGAGACACCGGTAGAAATCAGCTTTGCGGAAGTAAGAAATATGAAATGATATTTACCCGCTTCGGCGGTTGTAAATAAAAAGGTAAACAACTTGCTGCGCAAGTCGTATACCTGACAGAATCACATGCCTGTGATTCTGCCTAGTGGGAGCAGAATACTGCGCCTAACCACATTATATTAGGAGGTGCCATTATGGCAAAGAAAGTAGAAGGATATATTAAGTTACAGATTCCTGCTGGTAAAGCTACACCAGCGCCGCCGGTTGGTCCTGCACTTGGACAGCATGGCGTTAACATCGTTGAATTTACAAAACAGTTCAACGCAAAAACTGCTGATAAAGGTGATGTTATCATCCCTGTTGTTATCACAGTATATGCAGACAGAAGCTTTAGTTTCGTAACAAAGACTCCGCCTGCAGCCGTTCTTTTAAAGAAAGCATGCAATATTAAATCAGGTTCCGCTGTACCGAACAAGACAAAAGTTGCAACAATTTCCAAAGCAAAGATTCAGGAAATTGCAGAACTTAAGATGCCTGATTTAAATGCGGCAAGCCTTGAAGCTGCTATGAGTATGATAGCCGGTACTGCAAGAAGTATGGGCATCACAGTAGAAGAGTAATGGAGGAACGGATATGAAACGTGGTAAAAGATATCAGGAAGCTGCCAAACTCGTAGACCGCAAGGTACAGTATGAGCCGGCAGAAGCAGTTGCATTAGTAAAAAAGACAGCTACAGCAAAGTTTGACGAGACTGTAGAAGTTCATATCAGAACCGGTTGTGACGGCCGTCATGCGGAACAGCAGATTCGTGGCGCGGTAGTATTGCCGAACGGAACCGGTAAAACAGTAAGAGTTTTAGTATTTGCCAAAGGTGATAAAGTTGCTGAAGCAGAAGCTGCAGGAGCAGATTATGTAGGCGGCGACGAACTGATTCCGAAGATTCAGAATGACGGATGGCTGGATTTTGACGTTGTAGTAGCAACACCGGATATGATGGGCGTTGTAGGACGTCTTGGTAAGGTGCTTGGTCCGAAAGGCTTGATGCCGAACCCGAAAGCCGGTACTGTTACCATGGATGTAACTAAGGCTGTCAATGATATTAAAGCAGGTAAGATTGAGTACCGTCTGGATAAGGCGAACATCATCCATGTACCTGTAGGTAAAGTATCATTTGACGAAGCAAAGTTACAGGAAAATTTCGATGCATTGATGGAAGCGATTGTGAAAGCAAAACCGTCAGCTTTGAAAGGCCAGTATTTAAAAAGCATTACGCTTTCCACAACAATGGGACCCGGCGTAAAAATCAATACGGCAAAATATTAAGCGATAATAAGATTCCTGCCGGAAACGGTGGGAATCTTTTAACATAAGGATGCCTCGCGGAGCGTGGCATCCGTTGTTTATATAAGCAGGAAAGCGCTCAAGCAGCAGCGGGAGAAAAAGAGTAATGGCTAAAACAATATTCAATCATATAAAGAGAATATTACTGACAATAATAGCGGGAGGGTTTATCGGGCTTGTTTTGCTGATTTTTGTATATGCCATCCCAACGGAGCGCATGTTTCAAAATGCAAAAGCTTCTGTCGAAATTTTTGAACAGGAAAACAGCCATCAACAGACTGTTTACGGCTATAAATCAACAACGCTGGATAATTACACAGATGCATGGATGATTCGGCATGCTCTGTACAGCGGAGAAGAGTCTTTGTTGGATAAAAGTCTTAATGTATATCGTAATGCCTATACGCACGGAGAGACAAGCGATGTTTGCGAAAGTCTGATTGCTTATCTGAAGGGCGTAGGGGGATATGAGAGAAAGTCATACAGCAGATACTGGCATGGCTATTTAGTTATTTTGAAACCGCTTCTTTTTTTCTTTGATTATGGCGATATTCGGCAGATTCTTAAAATAACTGCATTGCTGCTGGTTATTTATCTATGTATATTAATGGAAAAAAAGAATATGATAAAGTTGGTCCCTGCTTTTGCAGCGGCTGTGGTGTGTATCGAATTTCATTCGGTGGGAATGTCTATGCAATATACATGGATTTTTTTCGTTTCCCTGATTGCTGCGATTCTTCTGCTGAAAGGATATCCGGAAGCGATAAATACTCCCAAGGTAAGTATGATGTTTCTGATAATCGGAATGTGTACCAGTTATTTGGACTTTTTGACATATCCGGTGTTTACATTGGGAATACCGCTGACGATATGGGCATTTCAGATGAGCATATCGGAGCAAAAAGGAAACAGGCTTCTCATGGCATTTCTGAATTCTGTGCACTGGGCGATTGGCTATGCCGGACTGTGGGGATTAAAATGGATAATATACAGTGTGCTCACAGGGGAGAATTTAATTGAGGATGCCATGCAGAGCGTTTTAGAGCGTACGGCTCACGATGTGATGGGAGAACAAATAAGCTATTTAAAAACAGTATTGGAAAATGTAAATGTATTGGCAAAATATCCATATGTATTGGTATGCCTTACAGCGTTGATAGTGTTGATAATTTTAAATAAAAAGGAGCACCATGCAGGCACAAGACAAGGTCTGGTAACATATTTATTTATTGCCGTATTGCCGTTTCTCTGGTATGGAGTCAGCATGAACCATTCTTATGTTCATGCATACATGACTTACAAAGACTTAGGGGTAACTGTGTTTGCAGGGATGTGTGCGATAATGGAAATTTGGAATTATGGGAAAAAGAAAAATAAAGAAGACTAGATTAAAAAGAAAATCCAATTTCATACGACCTTTTTTCATTACCCTTGCGTTTGCTGTTGCGATAGGGCTTTTTGGCATTTTTTCCTATCTGTGGTATCATTCGGGAACCGATACCGGTACGCAGAGTAAACAGCCGGT
>CAMWMM010000457.1 GCA_947175285.1 uncultured Lachnospiraceae bacterium | reverse complement strand
ATGATGGTGAATTAATATTTAAATCCATCTCATGTCCTCCTTTTACCATCCTCCACCATTCAAAGGTGGATATAAGCATATAGGTTCAGTCCGTCTGCACGGTAGGTAATAGATTGTACTGCCATGCTTGTCCTGATGATATCTCCAATGCTTTAGTTCCCTGACTTCCTTTCTCTTTTCCTCTTTCAGTAGTAATATTATCAATAAATCCTTTATTTTCTCTTTACATACCGATTCTGATTATTTAATTGTTTTAATTCCTAACTCCTTATAAAGCGACTTCAACTGATCCTTCACTGAACCAACAATTTTGTTAATATCCAATTTTTCTATCATACCATTGCTTTTAATACCTTCACATCACACTCCAAGTAGTCTATTATATTACTATCCGTATCCGAAAGCATCTCAAATAAATAATCGCCCATGCTCATTTTAAACTCTGCAGCATCATTTTGTAACTGTCTCTGACTGGACTTCTTAAAGCTGAAAAACTGTGCCACCCCCGGCGTAATACTTGTTCCCACATGAATCCATGACGGATCTAAATAACTGATAATATATGGTGAATGGCTTGTAATAATAACTTTACAATCTGTCAAAAGCTGATTGATAATCTGAATATAAGCATGAAATAATCCCGGATGCACCGAGTTCTCCGGTTCTTCTATAGCTATCAATGATATATTGCTATCGCTGGCAACAATAATCTTTGTTAATATCATAAACACACGTTTTACACCGTCAGACATCATTTCAAAACGAATAGGACTTACTAAATTTTTATTCTTCACATATAGAACATCAATCGCATCCGTAATAATGAATGGTGCATTGTCTGGCAGTTCCCCCTCAAAGGCTCCCACCTTGTGCCGTTTTACAACAACATCCTCTATGTCCGGAAATAGCTGCATAAAAACATCCTTTAATAAATCATACTTCTCTGGTTGCTGTCTGCTTATGTTATACACAACCCTCGGAAGATTATCTGCGTTTATCATTTCGTTTTCAAAACCTTTCCTGATAATCGGATCCGGTGTATAAAAACTTTTGGCATCCAAATTATTTTCCATATACATCTTCATACCATTAAGTTTCTTTATTATTTCTGCATAAAAAATATCATCATATGCTTTGAGTTTATTAACAACCAGCTCTGCAGACTCTACCAAAATCTTTGAGGAGCATCGTCCCGTCTCGGAACTCTTAAATAATGCATCATCCATTTTTCTATTGATGAGCTGTGTAAACTTCTGTCCCTTTTCTTCCATTTTTATTTTTAAATACTCTTCTACTATTTTAGGCTCAATGGTCTCATTGAATTTCCACGCAAACTCATATCCATAAAGTACCCTGTATTCTTTTCCCCCAAATTCTGTCAAAACCTCCATCTCATATCGGTAGTTATTATTCTGCATACTGACATTAATCGGAATCAGATTCCTATTTGACATCATTAACACTCTATCTTCAATATTAGCTTTAATATAAGCTAATCCAAAATCAATACCGGAAAGGACATTAGACTTCCCGAAATTATTTAGCGCAACAAGCGCGGTAATATTATCAAATGTAATCTTTACATCTGATAAATTTTTGAATCCGTCTATCAATACAGCCTGTATTTTCATAGCAACGCATCCTTTCTTCTGTTTTATACACATATAATGCCACCCCTTCCTAATATATGCAATATTTTTTTGCGTTTTATTTTATATTATATTCAATAATTTCGTATTTTATTCATTTTGCGCAATTGCAATTTGCCTTTTATTTCATTTGCATGGAACTGTCGCACTAAGTGAATAAGTGTGCAACTCCTTTTGCTGTAAAAAATAACTGCCAGACCTCGAAAGAGTCCAGCAGTTGATGTAAAATTAATGTATGACAAACTTCCGCTGAATCTTGAAACAGTCATTCCGGAAGATGATTCTGTGCGCCTGCTAGGTCAGTTTGTGGAGGCAATGGATCTGACTGACCTGTATTCTACCTATGAGAGAATAAATCCGGCAATGCCCAGGATTCTTCTGAAGATTGTCCTTTACTCTTTTTTGCTCCATGCTCTAAACGCATCCTCGCAGAAATGTCCAACGTGCTTTTTAATCTCGGTGAAATTTCCGGAGAGACCATTTTCATTGACGGTACAAAGATAGAGGCCTGTTCCAATAAATACACCTTTGTCTGGAAAAAAGCCTGTCGCCCTTTAAATGGCAAGAAAAACCTGTATCAAATTGTAAACAAGTATTAACATATGTTCTATTATTTCATTTGCCTTTCTAAAAGTTCTTCAATTGCATCAAACCCTTTTTTGGCAAAATTAACTTTAGTATCAAATATCAAATTATTATCCTCTGATATTTTAATTTCGGCAATAATTAAATCATTATTTTCCGTTTTTTCTGTTCCGCCGCCTAAAGTGGTCCATATAACCTCAATATCTTCCGCTTCCACTTTCCCCTGCGTTTCCACTGTAAATTGCGCACCATCAAAAAAGTATGTATCCGATTCCGCATATATAACTAATGAATTTTCTTTCTTATATATTGTAACAAAATTATATCCTTCTCTGGAACTGACTAACAATTCTCCATTATCTATTGCTATCTGAACGGGTTCTCCTTGCTCTTCGTTATTTATCTTGTAACTATCCAAAAATATCACACATCCTAATAATACTATTGCTGCGACTACGGCAAAAATTGACCTTCTCTTCATTTACTATAACCCCCAAAATTATCAATATTTTTAATGGTGTAATTTCTTTTGAAAAACTCCTTACACTGCCGGAAATGCTCAGGCTGTCCTGTCTGTTGCTTCCTTTCTGCCTATATGGAATTTCTTCCATGAATATATAACTGCAATAATAAATGCAGCAATCGCAATCACTAGCTTTATCACTTCATCTATCATAATATCAGATAAAATTAATTTGCTGCGCCAGTGTACCTGAAATGTGTGAAATAAATCAAAAGGGAATGTATCTGTCTGCCAAAAGAACGCGGTAAAGTATGCATAAAGAAATTTTAAGAAATCACTGTGCCAATATCTATAGGGTAACAGCGGAATAATTCTGCTTAAAATCCGCCAAATCTCCATTGCCCAATAAATAGGGAAAAAATAAATGAATTTACTTTCTGATTTAATTGTTTTGTATAGAAAAAGAATTTGGAGTGTAAAGTAGAAAATACCAATCATATAACGAGAAGCTATTGTATTTGCAAAATGATACCATGCACCTTTGTATTCGATGAAAATGCTTATAATATTAATAAATAGAATTAGTATACCTAAAGCAATTACTTGTTTTTGGGATGCATATTCTTTATTTTATTCAACATCGCATTTACCTCATTTCTTCCAGTTTCTTTTTGTAATCAAAATCGTCAGAAATCATGCTTTCTCTAATATAATGAACTATCCCATCAGAATATCCAACTTCATAGATATTATCGTCTTGATAAAAAGCAGTTGCATAACTATTATTTACCTCATTAATCTCATCAAAGTAGGATTTGCCAAGAACAGCTTCTACCTCTTCTCTCGTCATTCCAATAGTAATCTTACCGTTTCTGGTTCCATACGCACCATAATAAATAACAGTCAGCTTGTGATTATCATCAAAGCAAAATCTAAAATACTGGTCTTCTGTTACAATTTCATATACCTTTTTTTCATCTGAAATTCCATCCACTATTCTATAATCAATATCCAATCCATCCAAAAATTCCGTTACTTCTTCCGGTGACATTCCAAACTCAAGTTCTTTAAATTGAAGTTGTGGCTTCCTGTCCTTCTCACGAAATTCAATTCTTTGAAATTTATCAGAATAGCCCACTGTGACCGGCTCGAATTCACCGCCGTTCATCTGGTCGGGTGTCCGGAGAATATCACCATAAAGCATATATGTCCAGCTTTTGCTTCCTTTTCCTTCCACTTCGTAACCACAGGCTAACAGACTTCCATCTTTTTTTTCTGCAAATGTTACATAGGTATAATCACATGCATAAGGACTGACGCTATTACCTAACCGTTCCTCCACAGTATCAAATCTTGCTTCATCCATCCAGACCATTTTCACATCTTCTAACACCATGACAGGCTCTTCAATAAAATCTTTATCATTGCTGTCATATCCGCAGCTTCCAAACGTATTATTCCCCCATGTCCACAATGTACCGTCTTCTTTAATTGCTGCAATACTAAAAGCACCACAGGTTACATATATTGCATCGTCAAGCATTTTTTCAGGTTTTGTGTAACTTACACCTTCCGTATCTTTTATATTTTTAGCAGAAGTTGTTATTATCTCTCCCCACCACCAGACAGA